>CALNBU010000210.1 GCA_937875615.1 uncultured Archangium sp. | reverse complement strand
GGTGGTGCGGATGAAGTCGTCGTTGGACAGGTTCAGCAGCGCCGCAAGCTTCTGCCCGCCGGCGGTGATGCCGAACATCGCGCTGGCCACGCCCACCGCCGCCGCCCCCTCGACGCCCAGCTTCTCGAACTCCGCGCCGAAGGCCAGCGCGGTGGCCGGGCCTCCGGTGAGCGCCACGCTGCCCGTCGCCACGCCCAACAGCGGGTGCAGCCCGAAGGCCCAGGCGAGGCCGAGGCCCAGCGCGTTCTGCGCCGCGGCGCCGAAGAGCGCGAGGAGGAAGAACACCAGCACCGGCACGCCGCCCTGCTTGAGCAGCTGCAGGCGCGCGCCGAAGCCGATGCAGGTGAAGAAGGCCACCATCAGCAGATCTCGCAGCCACAGCTCCATGGTGAAGTTCACCACCCGGTCGCGCAGCAGCAGCTGCACCAGCGCCAGCACCAGCCCGCCCACGATGGAGGTGGGGAGGTTGACCCGCTCCAACGCCGGCAGCAGCCGCTTGAGGGCCGCGCCGCAGCCCAGCCCCACCGCGGCCACCGCCGCCACCTGAATCGCCGTCAGCTCCACGGTGGGTACCATGCGGCGATGTTACGCGAAGCCCGCGGCGGGCCTGTGTCGTCATTCAGCGCAGGGGTGGAGCACCGATGCACCAGGTGCCGGTGTGTTTACGAAAGGCGCAGGAAATGGCCGGGGTCCGCGCGGCGACAACGAAGGCTGAAAGGACACCACCGCCCATGACCGCCATCTCCTCAGCCCGCGTCGCCTCCTCGTCGTATGCAGCCACCTCCTCGCCGGTGCTTCGGCAAGGCGCCACCGGGAGCGCGGTGACGCAGCTGCAGAACAAGCTGCGGGCCGCGGGCCACGCCATCTCCGCCGACGGCGTCTTCGGACCGCAGACGCGCGCCGCGGTCGTCGCCTTTCAGCGGGCGAAGGGCCTGTCGGTGGACGGCATCGTGGGGCCGCAGACCTGGGGTGCGCTCAACCAGGTGGGCACCGGCCCGGTGCTGCGCCAGGGCGCCACCGGCGCCTCGGTGGTCGACCTCCAGAACAAGCTCCGCGCGGCGGGGCTGAACATCGCCGCCGACGGCATCTTCGGGCCGCAGACGCGCAACGCGGTCATCGCCTTCCAGCGGGCGAAGGGCCTGACGGTCGACGGCGTGGTCGGGCCCCAGACGTGGGGCGCGCTGGGCGGCGTCTCGGGCAACCCCGGGGGCGGCACGGTGCTGGGCTACGTCAACGGCCAGCCGCGACAGATTACGGTGTCCAGCATCGGCGGCAATCACGTCATGCGCAGCGACGCGGCGGCGGCCTTCAACAACCTCAAGGCGGCGGCCGCGGCGGCGGGCATCAACCTCCACGTCAACAGCGCCTTCCGCACCCAGGCGGAGCAGGCCGAGCTCTATCGGCTCTACCTCGCGGGGCAGGGGAACCTGGCCGCCAAGCCGGGGTACTCCAACCACCAGGGCGGCCTGTCGGTCGACATCAACATGCCCGGCAGCTACAGCGGCGCGACGTACCGGTGGCTCCAGGCCAACGCGCGGCGCTTCGGCTTCGTCAACGACGTCGGCGGAGAGCCCTGGCACTGGACCTTCCAGGGCTGACCAGGCGCGGCCTCGTCAGCGCGGGCGCAGCGAGTGCACCAGCCGCTCGAGGAACAGCGCGTTCTGCGCCTCGGCGGCCTTGAGCTTCGGCAGCGCGGCCTTGAGCTCGTCGACGTTCTTTCCATCGAGCTCCAGCAGCTCCCGGTCTCGCTCCAGCCAGGCGCCGAAGACGTCGGCGGTGAGCTCCGGGTGGAACTGCAGCCCGACGCTGTTCCCCACGCGGAAGGCCTGCTGGGTGTAGCGGTCGGTGGAGGCCAGCAGGGTGGCGTTGGGCACCGGGGTCCAGGTGTCCTCGTGCCAGTGCGCCATCACCGACTTCTGAGGCAGGCCCTTCACCGCCGCGTCCGCGAGGCCCGCCGCCGTCCAGCGCACGGGACCCACGCCCACCTCGAAGCCGTTCTTGCCCCGCACCACGGTGGCGCCGGCGGCGCAGGCCAGCAGCTGCGCGCCCAGACAGAAGCCCAGCACCGGCCGCGCGTTGGCGAAGCGCTCGGTGAGCAACCCCAGCTCGTCGCGGAGGAAGGGGTGCGCGTCGACGGAGGTGACGCTCATGGAGCCGCCCAGCACCACCACCAGCTCGGCGTCGAGGTCGCGGTGTTCGACGCCGCGGAAGCGCGTGGTGAGGGTGTAGCCGGCGTCGGCCAGCACCGGCGCCAGCAGGCCCGGGCCTTCGTGGTCTTCATGCTGAAAGATGACGGCGCGCAGGGTCGGCTCCTTCGTCAGCGGGTCACCGGGCGTCCGGCGTGGGCGATGATGTCGACGGTGGAGCGGTCGCTCAGCGCCCGGCCGTCGCCGCGCTCCTCGAGGTCGGTCACCCGCAGCACGTCGCCGCGCTGGGCCTTGAAGAACAGGCGGTTGCCGGGGTTCTCGTGCTTGTCCTGCAGCGCGAGGCCCATGCGGCCCTCGGGGCCGCAGCCCATGTAGCGGCGGCGGCCCTTGCCGGGCAGCGCCTCGGACACGATGCGGAAGACGTCACCCTCGGGAGGCGGGGCCCAGAGCTCGGGCTTCGGCGCCACCAGCAGGTAGCTCATCTTGAGCGACTCCTTGTGCAGGGAGGCGGCGTGCGCGAGCGCCTCCACCAGCTTCGGCAGGCGCCAGGCCCGCTCGGCGTGGCACCAGTCGGAGATCTTGAGCAGCGCCGGGCAGGGCCCGCGGAAGAGACACGGCGCGCGGATGGCGTAGCCGTGGCCGACGAGCGCGTCGCGCACCTCCAGCAGCGCGCGGGAGGTCTCGCGCAGCGCCGGCTCCACCACCAGCAACGAGCCCTGCGGGTTGACGCGCTCCAGGATCCGCTCGAGCAGCGCGGCGCGCGGGCCCACCTGTCCGTTGAACAGCTCGTTCACCACGTGGCCCATGGTGATGAGGTCGAAGCGCCCGTCGGGCAGCGGCTGCTCGGGGCTCCACTCGCGGGTGGCCAGGCCCTCGCCGGCCTCGGTGGCCAGCGCCCGCGCCAGCTCCAGCGCGCTGCGGCTGCGGTCGGCCGCGGTGACGGACGAAGCGCCGGCGTCGAGCGCGGCGAAGGCCATGGGGCCGGGCCCGGCGCCGAGGTCCAGCACCGTGCGCGGGCGGCCGGGCAACTCCGAGAGCGTGGACCGCGCCTGGGCGTAGCT
>CALNBU010000209.1 GCA_937875615.1 uncultured Archangium sp. | reverse complement strand
GCGGGCGAGGGTGACGTAGCCCCTCGCGGTGGTGGCCATGGCCGGCGTGGCCAGCGCGGCGTACTGGGTGAGCAGCGCGTCGAGCGCGTCGGCCTTTTCTTCGAGCCGTTGGGTGACCTCGGCCGGCGGCGCGCCCTCTTCACACACCGCGAGGCCGCGGCGCATCACCACCTCGATGCCCCACCCCGCGCGGTGCAGCTCCTCGCCTGCGTGCAGCGCGCCGAGCTCGCCCTCGCGCAGCTCGCCCAGGAGCACCGTCATGCGCAGCAGCGACACCAGCATCACGCCCAGGGCCGCGCCCATCACCAGGACGGGCATCGAGTGGGACAACATGAGTCGGGTCAGCAGGCGCATGGGCGATGTCGGTGCGTGTGGCGTGCCAGCCGCTGTTCTTCCGGGGAGGCGTCGGGGTCTGGGGACACCTGTCTGGAAAGGCCGACGGTGGTTGTAGGCATCGACCGACAGGTTCGCAACTCCCTGCTCGGGGCGAACGGTGGCGTGCGAATTGAAAAGCGCGTCGGCCATGGCAGCGACGGCGACGATTGAAACGAAGGGACAGAGCCACGTCCGGGAGGCGGTGCAGGACACGCTCGTCTCGTGGCGGGAGATGTTCTCGAAGGGACCTCTCAACAACGTGTTGGCCGGCGTGACGGTGGCCTTCGTGGCCCTGCCGCTCAACGTGGCGCTGGCGATGGCGTGCGGGTTGCCGCCGGCGGCGGGCTTGATGACGGGCATCATCGCGGGCGTGCTGTGCGGGTTGGTGGGGGGCTCGAAGCTGCAGATCAGCGGCCCCGAGGTGGCGCTGGCGCCGCTGACCTTCGAGATCGTCACCCGCGCGGGCCTCGAGGGCCTGTTCGTGGCCACCTTCCTCGCCGGCTGCTTCCAGGTCGTCTTCGGCCTGCTGCGCCTGGGGCGCCTGGTGCAGACGTTGCCGCGGCCGGTGGTGGGCGGCTTCCTCGCGGCGGTGGGTCTGCTGGTGCTCGACGCGCAGCTGCCGCGGTTGATGGGGTTGTCGGCCGACGTCCGGCTCCTCTCCGACATCGCTCCGCACGCGGCGCTGCAGAGCTTCCAGGGCACCTCGGTGGTGCTGGGGCTGGTGGTGATGGTGTGCTTCGTCTTCTTGCCCAAGCTCTCGGCGCGCGTGCCCGGCGCGCTCATCGGGCTCATCCTGGTGAGCGGCGCCATCTGGCTCACCGGCGCGAACCTGCCCACCGTGGGCTCGGTGGAGCTCACCGACTTCCGCATCGCGCTGCCGGCCTTCGGCGCGGTCGACCTCAAGGCGATGATTCCCGAGGCGCTGGCGCTGGCGCTGCTGGCGTCCATCGACTCGTTGATGAGCGCGGTCAGCCTCGACGCGGTGACGAAGGACACCAAGCACCGCTCGGAGCAGGAGCTGATGGCCCAGGGCCTCGCCAACATCGCCAGCAGCCTGGTGGGCGGCATGCCGGTCGCTGGCGCGGTGGTGCGCTCCATGGCCGCGGTGCAGGCCGGGGCCACCACGCGGCTGACCTCCATCGCGCACGCGCTGGCGCTGTTGGCGCTGCTGCTGGTGGCGGGGCCGCTGGTGGCCACGTTGCCGCTCACGGGCCTTGCGGGCATTCTGGTGGTGGTGGGCTATCGCCTCATCAACTGGCGGGAGCTGCTCTTCGAGTGGCAGCTCTCTCGCATGGAGGCGGTGGCCTTCGTGGTGACCGCTGTGGCCATTCTGGTGGGTGACTTCGTCAGCGGCGTGGGCATCGGCATGGTGGTGGCGCTGGTGCACTTCGTGGTGCAGCACCGCCAGCTGGGCCTGCGGGCCAAGAAGGGCGCGACGCTGGCCGGCGGCCTGGAGTCGACCACCATCGTGGAGGTGCAGGGCTCCATCTTCTTCGCCTCGCACGGGCAGCTCGACGCGCTGGTCGAGCACGACCCGCGGCAGACGCTGGTGCTCGACCTGCGGCGCGTGTCGCTCATCGACCTCACCGGCGCCAGCGCGCTGCGGACGGTGGTGGAGACGCTCAACGCCCGGGGTGGGCGGGTGCTGATGGTGGGCAACGACGACGAGGTGTCGGGCCTGCTGCGGCAGCTGGGGGTGGTGGAGCTGCTCTTCGGCAAGCGCATCTTCGAGAGCCTCGACCAGGCCATGAAGGCCGCGCATGAAGCCACCGCGGCGCGCGCGGAGCCGGTGGTCCACGCTGCCGCGCCTGCGTTGGGGGCGGCATGACCAGCGGGCCCGAGAAGTCGTCGCACCCGCAGGTGGTGAAGCGCGCGGCGGCCGCTCCGCTGGGCGACGCCGGAGCGGCGCCGGGGCTCGCCACGGCCGGCGGGCTGGATGAGACCCTCGTCACCCAGGAGCTGCGTCGCTGTCTCAGCGCGCTGGGGCCGGGGTTCTCGATGACCATGATGTTCTCCGCCGCGCTGCTCATCGGCTCCGGGGTGGCGGTGGAGTGGGCGCTGCCCGACTTCGCGCCGCTGCCGTCCAGCATCGCCATCGGCTGTTTCGTGGGGGCGCTGACGCTCTCGCTCTTCGCGCGCTCGCGCTTCCTCCTCGCGCTCACCACCGTGGCGCTGCGGCTGGGGCTCTCGGAATCTGACGCCCGCCGAAGGGCCCGGGCCACCCTCTACGAGTGGAACCTGGCCAGCCGCGACGCAGAGGACTGAAACGCCCCGATTTCTGGGAAAACTGCCCAACCGACTGGGGACTTTTTCCCCAAGTAGAGTTGCCAAGGCGGCAACTCATTGTAATGATGGCGTCCATCGCGGGGGCTTTCGCCCCCGGTGTTGGGGTCGAAAGCCCCGGAGGGTACACGCCATGTCGAAAGAGCTCCCCGAGAACCTCCCTGACGTCAGCACGGGCACCCCGCCGCCGGCGTGGCCGGCCCTTCGGCGTCGCGGCGACGTGATGCGCGCGCAGACGCGCGAGAGCCAGAGCGAGCTGACCCCGGCGCAGGCCCTGGAGCTGCTCCAGCAGGGCAACGGCCGCTTCGTGAACAACCTGCGGGCCAACCGCAACCTCCTCAGCCAGGTCAACGAGACCAGCGACGGTCAGTTCCCCTTCGCGGTGGTGCTCTCGTGCATCGACAGCCGCGTCAGCGCGGAGCTGGTCTTCGACCAGGGCCTGGGCGACATCTTCAGCGTCCGCATCGCCGGCAACTTCGTCAACGACGACATCCTGGGCAGCATGGAGTTCGCGTGCAAGGTGTCGGGCTCCAAGCTCATCATGGTGCTGGGCCACACCCGCTGCGGCGCCATCAAGGGCGCGTGCGACGACGTGCAGCTCGGCTACGTGACGGGCCTGCTCGGGAAGATCCGCCCGTCGGTGCTGGCGACGCCCTGCGAAGGTGAGCGCAACAGCAAGAACGGCGCGTTCGTCGACGCGGTGGCGCACACCAACGTGCGGGCCACCATGAAGCACATCACC
>CALNBU010000208.1 GCA_937875615.1 uncultured Archangium sp. | reverse complement strand
CTCGTAGAGCACGCCCGGGTGGTTCTTGTACTTCTTCGCCATCGCGGTGAAGAAGGTGTTGAGCATCGCCACCACCTCCTGCGGGCTCTCCACCTCCGAGAGCGAGGTGAAGCCGCGGATGTCGGCGAAGATGCAGCTGACCTCCTCCAGCCGCCCGACCCGGAGCAGCTCCACCTTGCCGCTCACCACCGCCTCGGCCACCGCCGGCGCGAGGAAGCGGGAGAGCTCGGCGCGGGTGACCGCCTCCTGCTCCACCTTGCGCGCCAGCTCGGCGTTCTCGAGCGCGATGGCCGCCTGCGAGGCGATGCCCGAGAGCACCTTCAGGTCCTTCTCGGAGAAGGCGTTGGTGCGCTCGCGGGTGTCACAGAACAACACGCCGCGCAGCACGCCCTTGCTCAGCAGCGGCACCGCCATGGCGGAGCGGATGCCCTGCGCCACGATCGACTCGGACGACGAGAAGCGGGAGTCGAGGATGGCGTCGGCGGTGAGCACCGCGCTGCGCGTATCGGAGACGCGCTTGAGCACCGTGTCGGACACCACCACGTCGCCGCCGTCGGGCTTGCGCTTGTGGATGGCCTGCGGCGTCAGCGAGCCGCCCTCGCCCGCGAGGAAGATGACGCCGTTGTCGGCGGCCAGCAGCTCGAAGGCCACCTTGAGGATCTTGTCGAGCAGCGTCTTGAGGTCGCGCTCACCGCCCACCAGGCGGTGGAACTCGTTGGCGATGCGGAGCTTCTCGTAGTCCTGCCGCAGCATCTCCACGTCGGTCAACTTGTCGGCCGGGCGGAACTCCGCCGATTCGATCTGCGCCACGGTGGCGAGGAAGGCCGGCATCGACTGCGCCGAGCCCACCACGGTGACCCCCGCGGAGTTGGAATGTGCGCTCGACCCGCCGCCGTCGTGGAAGACGAGGCGCGAGTTGCCCAGCGCGATCTCGTCGCCGTCGCGCAGCCGCAGCTCGCGCACCTTGCGCCCGTTCACGAAGGTGCCGTTGCTGGAGTTGAGATCCCTGAGCAGGTAGTTGGCGCCGACCTTCTCGACGACGCAGTGCTCCTTGCTCACCTCGCGGTCGACCAGGCGCAGCGTGTTGTTCGGGTGACGCCCCATCGAGGTGCGCTCCGTCAACGGGAACTCACCCACCTTGCCGTCGGCGAATTTGCCTGACAGCCGCGGGCCCTTCAGGCGGCCCGGCTCATAGACCTGCGCAGGTTTCGGACCCAACGCGAGTTCGGTCAACGGAATGGGTTGGTTGCTCAAGACCCGCCGGACGCTAGCAAGAGACGTCGAGAAGCACAGCACTCGCGCATCGCCCCTGCCCGGGCGCGGAGCGTCCCCCGGCCCGCCGCCCCGACCCCTGCACGGAGCGCTTCCGGAGCACCACCTTCCCGGGCTACGAAGGCCCCTGCGACCATGACTCAGAAACGTCTTCCAACGAGGAAGAGTCCGTCGAAGTCGAAGCCCGGGGCCCCCGCCGAGGCCGGGGAGACGGCCGTCAAGAGCGGGCTGTTGAC
>CALNBU010000207.1 GCA_937875615.1 uncultured Archangium sp. | reverse complement strand
AAGCGATGCGCGTCGGCGTGGGCCCCGGGGTCGGCGTCGTAGAGGCCGTCGACGTCGCTGAGCACCACCAGCGCGTCGGCGTTGACCAGGCCCGCCACCAGCCCGGCGAGGGTGTCGTTGTCGCCGAACTTGATTTCATCGACCGACACCGTGTCGTTCTCGTTGATGACCGGCACCACGCCGTCCTTCAGGAGCCGCTCCAGCGCGTGCCGCGCGTTGAGGTAGCGGCGGCGGTCCTGCACGTCGGAGTGGGTCAGCAGCACCTGCGCCACCACCCTGGGCTCCAGCGCCTCTTCCCAGGCGCGCATCAGCCGCGACTGGCCGACCGCGGCGCAGGCCTGCTTCCCGGGGATGTCCGCGGGCTTGCGGTCGAGGCCCAGGCGCTCCACGCCCAGGGCGATGGCGCCAGACGACACCACCACCAGCTGGCGCGTCTGCGCGAGCTGCTGCAGCTCCGCGGCGAGCTTCATGAAGTGCGGGCGGTGGAAGCGGCCGGTGGCGTGGGTGAGCGCGTTGGTGCCGATCTTCACGACCACCCGCTTCGCGCGGGTCAGCAGCTGGCGGGACATGGGGTGGCTGCGCTTACGCCAGAGTCGGCGCGGCGCTCAAGGTGGCGTCACTGGTTGAAGACGATGTCCGCCAGCATCGCGAAGGGGGTGTGCGCCAGCGCCTCGGCGACGCGGGGGCCCAACAGCAGCACCTCGATGCCGGCCAGGCCTATCCACGGGCCGAAGGGGATGTTGTTGGCGCCGGGCTCCCAGTCAGGAACCTCCCCCGTCTGGGCGTCAGCGGGCGGCGGGTCGGGGATGTCCTGCAGCAGCAGCGCGTAGGGCACCAGCAGCGGGCGCGCCCACCAGGCGTAGCCCGGCTTCAGGAACTCCGGAGTGAAGGGCTCCCGGCCGGCGGGCGCCTCGTCGTCCCCGCCCTCCGGCTCCGCCGTCTTCCCCGGTCCGGCGCGGCCGGTCAGCCGCATCCGCAGCAACCCCACGATGGCGCCCTGCAACGATGACAACAGCACCACGCCCAGCAGCGCCCGCCAGCCCACCTGCGCGCCCACCATGGCCAGCAGGTACTTGTCTCCCGCGCCCAGCGCCTCGGTGCCGGTGGCGAACCACCCCAGGAACTCCATCACCCGGAAGGCGATGAAGGCCGCCAGGGCGCCGTAGAGCGCGAACTCGAAGGCCTCCTGCCCGCGGGGGACCGCCAACAGCACGCCGGCGGCGATGCCCGGCAGCGTCAGCTCGAAGGGGAGAATCCATTGCTCGGCGTCGATGAAGATGAGCGGGATGAGGAAGGTGAGGAAGGTGAGCGCCGAGACCAGCTGCCAGTCGTAGGGGAAGCGGGTGACGGCGGCGAGGAACAGCGCGCCGGTGAGCAGCTCCACCAGGATGTAGCGCGGCGAGATGGGCTGGCCGCAGCCGCTGCACTTTCCCCGCAGCAGCAGCCAGGAGAGCACGGGGATGTTCTCGTACCAGCGAATCTGGTGGCCGCACCTGGGGCACTGCGAGTGCTTCGGTGTCCACAGGCGGCGGTAGGCGCGGCCGGAGAAGCGCAGCGCGGCGCGGGCGTGCTGCCAGAAGCCCCGGGGCTCGGGCCCGTCGAGCTCGTCGTCCTGGGGGAGCCGGGCGATGACGACGTTGAGGAAGCTGCCGACACACAGCCCCAGCACTGCAATCCACACTGTGATGAGAACCTGCACGGGCGCGCATCACGGTACTTGAAACCCGGCAGCAGACCCACGAGGAAGAGCGCCAAGTGAACGAACCCGTCGGAAACGTGCTGGGCCTGAAGGCCAGCGAGCTCAAGCATCTCAAGAACACGCTGCGCCGCCGGGTGCTGCCCGAGGAGATCGTCAGCCCCGAGCTGGCGCGGCACCTCACGGAAATCTCCCGCCAGACCAACCGGCAGGTGGGGGTGCTGCTCAACCGCAAGGGCGAGGTGGAGACCGTCATCGTCGGCAACGCGCACCAGCTCGAGCTGCCCGACATCGGCCGCGCGCGCGCGGGACAGGCGCGCCTGCGCGGGCTGCGCCTGGTGCACACGCACCTCAAGAGCGAGCCGCTCACCCGCGACGACCTCACCGACCTGGCGCTGCTGCGCCTCGACCTGGTGGCGGCCATCGGGGTGAAGGACGACGGGCTCCCGGGCGTGCTGCACTACGCGCACCTGCTGCCGGAGAACCCGGCCGGAGACCTGTGGCGCACCGAGACGCTGCCCGACGTGCACGACGAGACCTTCGACTTCATCGCCACCGTCGAGGCGCTCGAAGACGAGCTGGCGGCCGGAGTCCGGGCGCGGCAGGTGGGCGGCGCGGAGCGGGCGATTCTGGTGGCGGTGTGTCTCGACGGAGACCGGAGCGGGGCCGAGGCCTCGCTCTCGGAGCTCAAGGAGCTGGCGCGCACCGCGGGCGTGGAGGTGGTGGACGAGGTGCTGCAGCTCCGCCGTCACGCGGACCCCAGGTACCTCATCGGGCGCGGCAAGCTCGACGACCTCAACCTGCGCGGCATGCAGAAGCTGGCGGAGGTGCTGGTCTTCGACCAGGAGCTCTCTCCCTCGCAGGCGCGGCACCTGGGCGAGGCCACCAGCATGAAGGTGCTCGACCGCACCCAGTTGATCCTCGACATCTTCGCGCAGCGCGCCCAGTCGGGCGAAGGGAAGCTGCAGGTGGAGCTGGCGCAGCTCAAGTACATGCTGCCGCGGCTGGTGCAGGCCGACCCCTCGCTCTCGCGGCTGTCGGGTGGCGGCGGCGTGGGCGGCCGCGGCCCCGGCGAGACGAAGCTGGAAATCGACCGCCGTCGCGCCCGCGACCGCATCACCTTCCTGGAGCGCAGAATCGAGCAGCTTTCGGGCAGCCGCCGGGTGCGCCGCCGGCTGCGCGCGCGCAAGGAGCTGCCGGTCATCTCCATCGTGGGCTACACCAACGCCGGCAAGTCGACGCTGCTCAACGCGTTGACCCGGTCGGAGGTGCTGGCCGAAGACAAGCTCTTCGCCACCCTCGACCCCACCAGCCGCCGGCTGCGCTTCCCGCGGGAGCACGAGGTCATCATCACCGACACCGTGGGCTTCATCCGCGACCTCCCGAAAGATCTGGTGGCGGCCTTCCGCGCCACCCTCGAGGAGCTCGAGGACGCCTCGCTGTTGCTGCACGTGGTCGACGCGGCGGACCCGGCGCGCGACGCGCAGATTGCGGCGGTGGAGACCATCCTGGGCACGCTGGAGCTGCTCGATGCGCCGCGGCTGCTGGTGTGGAACAAGGTCGACCAGCTCCCGCCGGGCGTGGTGAGCGCGCTGCTGCGCCAGCGCGGCGGCGTGGCGGTGAGCGCGCTGCGCGGCGAGGGCTTCGAGGGGCTGCTGCGGGTGGCCGAAGACACGCTCTTC
>CALNBU010000206.1 GCA_937875615.1 uncultured Archangium sp. | reverse complement strand
CTGCTGGCCGGCAACGACGAGCTCTCGAAGGACGACTTCAAGGACATCATCGACATCAAGCCGTTCACCATTCTCGACGTCACCGCCGCCCGGCGGAACGAGAAGAAGATCCAGGACAAGTACGTCGAGAAGGGCTTCTTCCTCGCCGAGGTGAAGTACGAGGTGAAGCCCGTCGACGACGAGGGCAAGGAGGTCGACCTCGTCTTCAACATCTTCGAGCACGCCAAGGTGATGGTGAAGGAGATCATCTTCCTCGGCGCGCAGAAGGTCTCGCCGGACGAGCTCAAGCCGGTGATGTCCACGCAGGAGGGCGGCTACCTCTCGTTCCTCACCAGCAGCGGCACCTACCGCGAGGAGATGTTCCAGCGCGATCTGCAGATCATCCAGATGGCCTACTTCGATCGCGGCTTCATCAACGTGCGCGTCGACAAGCCGGTGGTGACGCTCTCGCCCGACAAGCGCTTCATCACCATCACGCTCCGGGTCGAAGAGGGCGAGTCCTTCGACGTAGGGAAGCTCGACTTCTCGGGAGACCTGCTGGTCAGCAAGGAGTTGCTGCGCCGGCTGATGACCAGCCAGGAGGGCAAGGTCTTCAACCGCTCGCTGTTGGCCCAGGACATCCAGGCCATCACCGACGTCTATTACGACTCCGGCCACGCCTACGCGAACATCACCCCGGTCACCGCGGTCAACGCCGACAACCAGACCATCGACCTCACCTTCGACGTGCAGAAGGGGCCCAAGGTCTACATCGAGCGCATCGACATCGTCGGCAACACCAAGACGCGCGACAAGGTCATCCGCCGGCAGCTCCGGGTCTTCGAGGGCGAGCTCTTCAACGGCACCGGCATGCGCCGCAGCAAGGAGAAGGTGACGGCGCTCGGCTTCTTCGAGTCGGTGGAGGTCACCCACAAGCCCGGCAGCGACGGCGAGCATGTGGTGGTTCAGGTGGAGGTGAAGGAGAAGTCGACCGGCACCTTCCAGGTCGGTCTGGGCTTCTCCAACATCGAGCAGTTCATCTTCACCGCGCAGATAGCGCAGCAGAACTTCCTCGGGTGGGGTCAGTCGGTCTCGGCCTCGGCGCAGATCTCAGGGCTGCGTCAGTTCTTCCAGCTCAGCTTCTTCGACCCGTACTTCCTCGACACCAACTTCATCTTCTCCGTCGACGCGTACCGCACCCAGCTCGACTACTTCGGCTTCGTGCGCTCGGCGTCGGGCGGCACGGCCAGCCTCGGCTACTACCTGCTCGCCGACGAGATGAGCCTGAACCTCGGCTACACCTTCGAGGCCGTCGACGTCACCAGCAACAACATGCAGCAGAAGTACGGTCAGTTCCGCAGCGGCAAGACCAGCGCCCTTCGGCTCTCGTGGACGTGGGATCGCCGCAACAATCGCCTCTTCCCCACCTCAGGCTGGCTGTCGTTCGCCTCGGTGGAGACCGCGCCGTTCTTCCTGAACCCCTTCCCCGAGAAGGAGCAGTACAACTTCAACCGCTACACCGCCTACCAGCGTGTGTACTTCCCGCTGCCCTTCGGCTCGGTGTTCAAGATGAACGCGCAGATTGGCTACCTGCAGGAGCACTACCCGCAGAACGCCGAGCGGCAGCTGCCCATCAGCGAGATGTATTTCCTCGGCGGCATCTTCACCATCCGCGGGTATCCGCTGCGGCAGGTGGCGCCGACCGACCTGGTGCTGACGTCGCCGTCGCCCGATTCACCGGCGAACACGCTGCGCATCGGCGGCGACAAGCAGTTCATCTTCAACGCGGAGCTGGAGATCCCCATCATCGAGAAGGTGGGTATCCGCGGGGTGGTGTTCTTCGACGCCGGCAACGCGTTCGGGCGCAACCAGATGTTCTTCCAGAATGATCCCAACGCCTTCCAGCAGACGCCGCTGGGGTTGTTGTACTCGGTGGGCTTCGGCATCCGCTGGTTCTCGCCCATTGGTCCGCTGCGCTTCGAGTGGGGCATTCCCCTCACCCGGCGGCCGGGCGACCAGCCCATCCAGTTCGAGTTCAACATCGGCAACTCGTTCTAGCGGCCGACGCGGAGCGCCGTGCGCTGACGCATCACGAGCCTCGACGCTGGCCTGCGCGCCTGTCACTGTCCGCCCGCCATCGACTCCTCAACTTCCGCACCAAAAGACTGGCCTGGCGAAGGGCCGATTGACCTCGCCGTACACGACCTCCCGCACGCCTCGGCCTCGACGGAGTGGTGGTACGTCAACGCGCACCTGGCGGCTGCTGACGGGCGGCGCTTCGCGCTCTTCGCGGCCTTCTTCCGCATCATCAACGGGCATCGCCCGGACGGCACGCCGGAGCACGCGCACTCGCTGACCTGGGCCATCACCGACCTGGCGCAGGGCGACTACGTGGCGCGCTCCTTCGTCGACCCCAACGCCCCGCGCATCGGGCTGGAGCGCATCAGGAAGGGGCAGGGCGCGAAGGACGAGCGCCTCAACCGCGCGGTGAGTGAGATTCTCGAGCGCGGTCAGGTGCCGCTGCCCGACCGCTTCTTCCCCGGGCCGGTGCGGGTGGCGCCGGATCGCCTCGACCTCGACTTCTCCGCGGCGACCTTCACCAACGTCGCGCCCGGCCGCTACCGGCTGACGCTGCACAGCGGCGAGGGTCCGCGCGCGCCGGTGGGCGCGGAGCTGACCTTCGAGCTGAAGAAGCCCCCGGTTCGCCACGGCGACGACGGCGTGGTGCGCGGGGTGCACGGCGAAGACATGTTCTACGTCTTCGTGCCCCGCTGCGCGGTGACGGGCAGCGTCACCCTCGACGGCGCGCGCGCGGAGGTGACGGGCGAGGGGTGGTACGACCACGAGTTCGGCGTGCACCGGCAGGCGCCCGTCGGTGAGGCGGGCCCGCAGTCGGATCTCGGGGTCATCGCGTGGAACTGGCTCTCGGCGCAGCTCGACGACGGCACCGAGGTGAGCGTCTACGAGCTGGTGCAGTCCGAGACCGGTGAGGCGCGCGGTCGCTGGGCGGTGTGCATCGCGCCCGACGGCGCGCGCAGCGCCTTCACCGACTTCACGCTCACGCCGCGCGGCGCCTTCCGCAGCGTGCGCACCTTCGAGACCTACCCAACCGGCTTCTCGCTGACGCTCCCTGGCGCCGGGTTGCAGCTGGAGGTCGACGCCGCGGTGGCCGACCAGGAGCTGGTGACCGTCATCAGCAAGCCCGCCTTCTGGGAGGGGGCCTGTACCGTGAAGGGTACGCGCGAGGGGCGCCCCGTCGGCGGCTGGGGCTTCGTCGAGCGCAGCGGCTTCTTCGCCGCCGAGCTGCTCGACGACTTCTTCAAGAGCGTGGGCGCGGCGGTGCGCGAGTCGGTGGAGCGCGTCGCCCCGCTGCAGCTGTCGCGGGCGCACGCGGAGCGGCTGGTGGCGGCCCCCGGTCGCGAGGACGTGCTCGACGGCGTCGACCTGGCGCAGCTCTCGCGCACGCTCCTGGCGCCGGTGCGGGAGATTACCGACCGCGGCGGCAAGTCCTGGCGCTCCTACGCGGCGCTGGCCTGCTGCGACGTGGTGCTGGGGGACTCCCGGCGCTTCGCCGAGTGGCTCGCCTTCCCCGAGTTCATGCACGTGGGCTCGCTCATCGTCGACGACGTGCAGGATCGCAGCACGGTGCGCCGCGGCGGCCCCGCCGCCCACCTCCTCTACGGAGAGGCGCTGGCGCTCAACGCCGGCACCGCCGCCTACTTCCTGGGCGAGCGGCTGCTGCGGCGCTCGCTGGTCACCGACGCGCAGAAGCTGACGCTGTACGATCTCTACTTCGAGGCGCTGCGCGAGGGGCACGCCGGGCAGGCCATCGACCTCGACGGCCTGGCCACCTTCGTGCCCGCGGCGCTCGACGCCGGCGACTTCGGCGCGCTGGAGCGTCAGGTGCTGGCCATCCACCGGCTCAAGACCGCGGCGCCGGCCAGCGCCCTGGCGCGCATGGGCGCGGTGGCCGGGAACGGCACGGCGGGGCAGGTCGACGCGGTGGGGCGCTACTTCGATGCGTTGGGGCTGGCCTTCCAGGTGGTCGACGATGTGCTCAACCTGCGGGGCTTCAAGGGCGGGCTCAAGCAGCGCGCCGAAGACATCTCCCACGGGAAGCTAACCATGCCGGTGGTGCGGGCCTTCTCTCGACTCGACGACGCGCCCCGCCGCCGGCTGTGGGCGCTGGTGACGATGAAGTCGGAGGACGCGGCGGTGGTGTCAGAGGCGGTGCGGCTCATCGAAGACTGCGGCGCGCTCGACGACTGCATGACCGACGCCCGGCGCCTGGTCGAAGACGCGTGGTCGGCGTTGACGCCCCTGGTCGAGCCCTCGCTGGCCAAGGTGATGTTGCGCGCCTTCGGCTGGTACGTGCTCGAGCGCCACTACTGACGGCGGCGCCGGCGGAGGTACAGCGCCGCCGCGGCGAGCAGCAGGCCTCCGGGGCCGGCGGAGCAGCCGCCCACTACCGGCTCCGCCGAGATGTTCTTCAGCTCCGGCACCTGGCGGGGCGGGCGGCCGCTGCCGGCGTCGGTGGCAGCGCTGCCTGCGTCGTGGTGCGCGGTCGGATCGACGGGTCCCGCGTCGGGGGGCGGCGCCCCGGCGTCGGGCGGCTGCGGCTGTCCTGCATCGGGCGTCGGCTCGGGCAGGGTCTCGACGCACAGCCAGTTGTCGAGCCAGGTGGCGGAAGTCTCGGCGTGGTCGAACCAGCGCACGCAGGGGTAGGCGGTCAGCGGCCCGGCGGAGCTCCAGTGGAAGCGCACGCGGGCCTCGGGCGGCACGCACAGGTGGTTGTCGGCCCACGCGGCCGCCTGCGCCTCCGCGGACTCGGTGATGTTGGCGCAGGCCATGCCGGGCAGGGCGCCGAGCGCGGACCACCGCAGCCCGAGGTCCTGCTCCGAGCAGAAGTGGTTGTCGCTCCAGGTGTCGGGGTCCGCCGGCTCATCGACGTTGACGCAGTGCTGGCCGGCGACGGGCCCGTCCATCTTGAAGGTGAAGCCGGCGTTGGTGAACGAGGTGCGGGCCTCGAAGCAGAGGTAGTTGTCGTGCCAGGAGTTCTGCAGGTCGGCGGTCTCGTTGAGGTGCACGCAGGTCTTGCCGGCCAGCGGGCCAGCCGACGAGTAGCTCAGCACCCAGGGCGATTGCTTCGGCGCGCAGAAGTAGTTGTCGGCCCACGCGGCGGCGTTGGGCTCGGACGGCTCGTGGACATTGACGCAGTCCATGTCTGCCAGCGGGCCCTCGCTGGACCAGCGGAACCCGAAGTCGCGCTCGGTGCAGAGGTAGTTGTCACTCCAGGTGTCGGGGTCCAGGGGCTCGTCGAGGCTCACGCACGTCTCTCCCGGCTGCGGTCCATCACACGAGAAGGTGAACCCGCCCTGCGTGCGGTCGCAGGTGTCGTTGCAGTAGTCGCGCGTGCGGGCGATGAGCGTGTCCCAGGGCCAGTTGGCGCCGGGGTCGGTGCGGTTGTGGGGCTGCAGCTGCGCGTGGGAAAGGATGTGCTGGCGGTCGCGGGGGATGCCCCAGCGGCGGGTGATGCTGCACACCAGCCGCGCCGACGCCTCCAGCTGTCCGTTGGGGAAGCTGCTCTGCGACGCGTAGCCGCCGTGCTCGATGCCCACCGAGATGCTGTTGGTGCTGACGCCGTTGAGGTCGCAGCGCACGCCCTGGTTGTTGCTGCACTGGTACGCCACGCCGACGTGCCAGCCGCGGTCCGACTCGCGCACCAGCTGGGAGACCTCGCTGCCGTCTTCCTTGATGGTGTAGTGCGCCGCCACCTCTGCCGCGGGGTTGGTCTGCCAGCTCCAGCAGCCGGAGTAGCCGCCCTCGCAGGTGTGGATGATGACGAAGAGCGGGGTGCGGCCGCCGCGGGAGTTGAAGTTGGGCGACTGGCGCCACACCCCGAGGTCGTAGTCCGGTGAGGCCGCTTGTCTCACCCGACCCACCTCGGGCGTCACCAGCAGCGACTTCACGTCGTAGAAGAACTCGGCGCGCGCCTGCGGGTGCGTCAGCTGCGCGTAGTCGGCCACCACGTCGGCCCAGTCGTCGAGCTCCGCCCCGGAGATGCCGTCGGCGTCGGCCCGCGCGCGCAGCCAGGCGGCGGCGGCCCGGATGTTGGCTTCGGGGTCATGGTGGGCCCGGGCGTCGTCGGTCATGGAGGGCCGCAGCGCCATCACCCCGAAGGTCTCCTCCTGGCCGTCGAACTCCGCGTGGCCGTCGACCATCTCGAAGCGGGTGAGGGTGTACGAGAGGGCCTTCAGCAGCTCCGGCGGCACCCGGTGCTCGGCGCCCGCCGCCTCGAAGGCCGCGTCGAGGGGAGAGGCCAGCCGCGCGTCGGACGCCTCGGGCGGGGCGCACGCGAACAGCACCAGGGCGAAGAAGGGAAATGTGCGCCTCATCGCTGGATGGTCGGCGCAGCGACGGGGAGATTTCGGGGCGAACTGTCAGGGCGATTTACGTCAGCGCAGCAGCAGGGCGGCGATGCCCATGCCCAACAGGGTGAGGCCGACGCCCGCGAGCATCATCAACAGCTCCGGGTGTCGACGCGGGGCGGGCCTGGGCGGCGCTGGAGGCGTGGGGGCGGGGTCCGGCTCGGCG
>CALNBU010000205.1 GCA_937875615.1 uncultured Archangium sp. | reverse complement strand
ACAAGAGCGCCAAGAGCCCGACCCATGTGCTGGAAGACTGGGCGCGCCTCAAGGCGAAGGGGCGGAAGGCGAAGAACGGCTCCGAGGGCAGCGTGCTGGACGGGGTGCCGAAGGACGCGCCGGCGCTGCAGCGGGCCGAGCGCCTGACCGAGAAGGCCTCGCGCATCGGCTTCGACTGGCCCGACGTCAAGGGCGTGCTGGGCAAGGTCGACGAAGAGCTGGGCGAGCTCAAGGAGGCCCTCGCCGGGGGCGACCGCGCGGCCCTGGAACACGAGCTGGGCGACGCGCTGTTCTCGCTGGCCAACCTCGGCCGCCACCTCGGCATCGCCCCGGAGGACGCGCTGCGCGCCGCCAACCGGCGCTTCACCACCCGCTTCCATCAGGTCGAGGCCGGGCTGCGCGCGCAGGGCGTGCCCTTCGGCGAGGCGACCCTGGCGCAGATGGACGCCCTGTGGGACGAGGCCAAGGCGAAGGAGCGGCAGCCCTGAGCCGCGGCAGGCACGCGAGACAGCTTGACCCTCCGGGGCCCTGCCGCTAAGGGCCGCGGTCTCTTTTGCAGTTTCCTTTCCAAGGAGCATTTTCGTGGCGAACACCAAGTCGGCGCAGAAGCGCAACCGTCAGTCCATCAAGCGCAACGCGCGCAACTCGGCCGTGAAGGGCAACATCAAGGACCTGCTCAAGGCGGCCCGCGCGGCCATCGCTTCGGGCGATTCGGACAAGGCGCGCACGGCCATCGCCGCCGCGACCTCCTCGCTGGCCAAGGCGGCCCAGAAAGGCGTGCTGCACGCCAAGAACGCCAGCCGCCGCATCGGCCGCCTCTCGCAGGGCGCGGCGAAGAAGCTGGCCGCAGCGCCCAAGTAATCCATTCGCCCGCAGCGCTCCGCGAGCCCCGCCCCGCTGGTGTTCATCACCAGACATGGGTCGGGGCTGCGTTCGTTTGATCACCTCCGGCGGTCAGCGCGCGGAGCCGGTGGTCTGGAAGCGCTCCAGCCCCTCGCGCACGGCCGCCTCGGCCAGGCGGTGCAGGGCCTGTTGCCGGTTCGACTCGGTGAGCAGCACGTCGGCGCCAGAGGGGAACTCCTCGGTCACCGTCACCGTCGCGGCGTTCACCGGCCGCCCTTCGTTCTCCAGCTTCAGCGACACCGTCACCGTCATCCGCTGTCCCGGCTGTCGCGGCAGGGTGGGCGAGGTCATGAACGCGTAGCTGGTGATGCTGACCACGCTGCCCTTGAGCTCCGCCGTCGCGTCGTCGCCGCCCAGCAGCCCCGCCCGGTGCAGCGCGTCTCTCGCCGCCCGGGTGAAGAGCAGCTCCGCCGACGGCTCCGCGGTGCGGTTGTCGAACATCGGCACCCGCACCGCGCGGATGCCCTCTGGCAGCTGGCTGAGCGGCGCCACGAAGCGGTAGCCGCAGGCCGACAGCGCCAGCAGCGCCACCACCGCGCCGCGCCGCGCGGCCTCACCCCACCACAAAGTTCACCAGCCGCTTCGGCACGAAGACGAACTTCTTCACCGCCTTGCCGGCGATGGCCGCCTGCACCTTCGCGTCGGCCTCGGCCAGCGCGCGCACCTCGGCCTCGGTGGCGGTCAGCGGCGCGGTGACCTCGGCGCGCAGCTTCCCCAACACCTGCACCGCGTAGGTCACGGTGTCGTCGACCACCAGCGCGGGGTCGAAGGTGGGCCACGCCGCCACCGAGACGAGGCCCTCGCCGCCGAGGCGACTCCACAGCTCCTCGGCCACGTGCGGCGCGTAGGGCGCCAGCAGCGTCACCAGCGTCTTCGCCACGCCCTTCGGCAACACCTTCGCGCCGGTGGCCTCGTTCACGAAGGTCATCAGGTGGCTGATGGCGGTGTTGAAGCGCATGCCCAGGGTGTCGCGCTCCACCGCCTGGATACACTTGTGCAGCGCCTTGCGGAGCGCCGGGTCGTGCGCCTCCGCGACGTCCTGCAGCTTCGCCGACGGCGCGCCGGTCTCTTCGTCGACGACGAGGCGCCACACCCGGTCGAGGAAGCGGGCCACGCCCGCCACGCCGGTGGTCTGCCAGGGCTTCACCTGCTCCAGCGGCCCCATGAAGAGCTCGAAGAGCCGGAGCGAGTCGGCGCCGTACTCGGCGATGACGTCGTCGGGGTTCACCACGTTGAACCGCGACTTCGACATCTTCTCGATCTGCTTGCCCAGCTTCTCGCCGGTGGTCTTGAGGTACGCGCCGTCTTCCCGGTCGTCGACCTCGGAGGGCGAGTAGTACTTCCCCGCCTCGCTCTTGAAGCTGTAGGCGAGGATCATCCCCTGGTTGAACAGCTTCTGGAACGGCTCGCGGGTGCTGACCAGCCCCAGGTCGAACAGCACCTTGTGCCAGAAGCGCGCGTAGAGCAGGTGCAGCACCGCGTGCTCCACGCCGCCCACGTAGAGGTCCACCGGCATCCAGTACTTCTCGAGCTCGGGCGCCCACGCGGCGTCGGTGTTGTGCGGGTCGAGGAAGCGCAGGTAGTACCAGCACGAGCCGGCCCACTGCGGCATGGTGTTGATCTCCCGCACGCCCTTGCGGCCGTCGGGCAGCTCCACCATCAGCCAGTCGTCGCCCGCCCGCCCCAGCGGCGGCTGCCCATCGGCGGGGGGCTTGAACTCGTCGACGTGCGGCAGCGTCACCGGCAGCTGCGCTTCGGGGACGGTGGCGATGCTGCCGTCCTCGAGGTGCACGATGGGGAACGGCTCGCCCCAGTAGCGCTGCCGCGAGAAGAGCCAGTCGCGCAGGCGGTACTGCACGCGCCGCACGCCCAGCTGCTGCGCCTCGAGCCACGACAACATCTTCTGCTTCGCGGCCTCGGTGCCGAGCCCATCGAGCTGGCCTGAGTTCACCGCCACGCCCTCTTCGGTGTGCGCGGCCGCCTGCACGTCCTTCCCGCCGCTCACCACCTCGATGATGGGCAGGCCGAACTGCTTCGCGAAGGCGTGGTCGCGCTCGTCGTGCGCCGGCACCGCCATGATGGCGCCGGTGCCGTAGGTCGACAGCACGTAGTCGGCGACCCACACCGGCACCCGGCTGCCGTTGGCGGGGTTCACCGCGTAGGCCCCGGTGAAGACGCCGGTCTTCTCCTTGGCCAGGTCCGTGCGCGCGAGATCCGTCTTCTGCCCCGCGGCCTCCACGTAGGCGCGCACCTCCGCCTGCTGCGCGGCGGTGGTGATGGAGGCCACCAGCGAGTGCTCCGGCGCCAGCACGCAGTAGGTGCAGCCGAAGAGCGTGTCGGGGCGCGTGGTGTAGACGACGAAGTGCGCGTCGCTCCCCTCGACGCCGAAGCGCACCTCGGCGCCCTCCGAGCGGCCGATCCAGTTGCGCTGCATCTCCTTCACGCCCTCGGGCCAATCGACGCCGTCCAGCTCCGTCAGCAACCGCTCGGCGTAGACCGGGATCTTCAGCATCCACTGCTTCATCATCCGGCGCTCGACGACGTCGCCGGTCTCCACGTACTTGCCGTCCTTGACCTCTTCGTTGGCCAGCACGGTGCCCAGCGCCGGGCACCAGTTGACGGGCACCTCGGCCATGTACGCGAGGCCCTTCTCGTACAGCTTGAGGAAGATCCACTGCGTCCACCGGTAGTAGGCGGGCTGCGTGGTGTCGACCTCGCGCGACCAGTCGTAGCTGAAGCCCAGGCGCTTGAGCTGCCCGCGGAAGTTGTCGACGTTGCGGCGGATGCAGGCCCTCGCGCACCGCGGAGCGCTCGGCGGGGAGCCCGAAGGCGTCCCAGCCCATGGGGTGCAGGACATTGAACCCCTGCATGCGCTTGATGCGCGCGATGACGTCGGTGGCGGTGTAGCCCTCGGGGTGCCCGATGTGCAGGCCCGCACCAGAGGGGTACGGGAACATGTCCAACACGTAGTACTTGGGCTTCTTCTGCAGCTCCGCCAGCTCGCTGGGGGTGCGGAAGGGCTGCTGCTCGTCCCAGGCGGCCTGCCACTTCGGCTCGATGACCGATGGTGCGTATCGAAACGTCATGGCGGCGGCTTGTACGGGAGCCCGGCGTTTGCGTCTACGCTGCCGCCGACCATGGAGCAGGAGCCTCACGAGGTGGAGTTCGAGACGCGGCGCCTGACGCCCGCGGCGCTGGAAGCACCGCTGCGCGGCACGCGCGCGCGGCTGACCTCCCTGTTGGCGAGGGCCCGCCTGGTGCGGGTGGTGGTGGTGGTGCTGGGCGCCGCCGCCATCGCCTTCTTCACGCAGCGCGTGGGCATCGAGCTGACGGGCGCGCTGTGCCTCTTCCTCGTGGCGCTCCCGGTGCTGTGGGTCGGCGGGTGGCTGCTGGGCTTCTTCTCGTCGGCGCGACGGGCGGCGCGGCAGGCGGTGCGCGAAGAGGGCTCCGGGCGCTGGCAGGTGGCCCTGGAGCACGCCACCATCACCGAGAAGGTGAAGCTCTCGGCGGCCTCCGGCGGCCTGCTGGTGACGCGGTCCGACGGCGCGCAGCTGGTGCCCTGGCGCGAGGTGCGCATCGAGCGCGTCAACCCCGGCGCGCTGGCGGTGTACCTCGCCTCTCAGTCCCTGGCGATGAACGAAGGCCTCCTGGTGCCGCGCGCTGCGTTCGCGTCACCGGAGGCCTTCGATGCCTTCTGCCTGTTGTTGCAGCGCTTCGTGTGGGAAGCGCAGCGGTAGCGACGGCGCTTCAGTTCCAGCCGGCGCGACGGATGCCCTTGTAGGCGGAGGTCAGGCTGCGGAGGTTGTGCACGATGCCGTAGCTGCAGCCGCGCGCCTCGTAGGCCCACAGCGAGCCCCACGCGTCGCCCGACTCGTACACCACGATGTGGCCCGCGCCGCCGGAGTTGTAGACGAAGGCGTCGCCCTTCTTGGCCGCGTCGCGGCTGATGGTGGTCCACAGCGCGTTGCTGCCCACGAAGTGGATGGTCCCGAAGGGGTGCGAGTCGGTGGCCACGTTGGTGTTGGTCGACGGCACCTGCCACACCTTGGCCACGTAGCCCGAGCAGTCCGCGCCGTAGCTGCCGCCGTGCGTGCAGCTGGGGCAGTTGCCGGTGCAGGTCCCCTTGTTGCTGCTGGTCGGGCCGGAGGCCAGCCAGCGCCCGTGGCCCCACCAGTACGAGAAGCCCACGCCGGTCTGCGCGCGCGCGATGGCCTGATCGCGAACGGTGGAGGTGGTCGGAGGCGTGGAGACCAGCGTCAGGTAGGAGCCGCTCGCCCAGCCCGTCACGCCGTTGTACTTCACGTTGTACCAACCGCCGGAGGGCTGGGTGGTGTTCACCGTGACCACGTTGGCGCCCTTGGGGATGACCAGCCGCACCGCGTAGCCGGTGCCGACGCCGCTGCGGAGGTTCAGGTTCGCGGTGGTCTTCAACGTCGACCCCACCGGCACGCTGGAGGTCAGCGCGTCGGCCGTCACCGCCAGCTCGTCGACGCTCAGGAGCTCTTCGCCGGCAGCGGCGCTGAACTCCGAGTCGGCCGCGCAGCCCGCCAGCGCCAGCATGGTGACAGTCGTCAGGGTCTTGGTGAGGGTCTTCATGCGCCGGCCCATTTGCGCGTTTCGTGCCGGAACTCCGGGCCGCTCTCAAGGCAGCCCATTTCAGGGAAAATTTTTTACAAACTACCCCCCTGAAAGATCTGTTCGATTCCAGAACAACTGTCCGAAATGAGGGCGGGTGACGGCGCCGACGTGACGTGCTTTCACCCCACCTCATGAGCCGGAAGACGCAGCTGGGAGTCGTCGCGGCGGTGTTGGTGCTGGTGACCGCCGCATTGGTGGGCTGGCTGGTGAGCAGCCCCGCCCCCGCCATCGAGGTGCTGGACCTGGAGCCCGCGCGGCAGCCCGCCGACGACGCCGCCAGGCAACGGTCGAAGCGCGCGGTGGAGGCCCTGCGCGCGGCGGCGACGGCCGACGGCGGAGTGCCCGAGGCCGCGGCAGGTCAAGGCACCACCCTGGCGCGGTTCGGCTGGGGCAGCGGCGAAGGCCAGCTGGGCCGGTCGCGGCCCGACGAGGCCAACCCGGAGGCCCCCATGAGCTTCACCATCGACGCCCTGGGCAACATGTGGGTGCTGGACCAGGTCAACGGGCGGCTGGTGAAGCTCGACAAGCACGGCAAGCCGCTGGAGACCGTGCCGCTGCCGGTGCAGGCCGCGCAGGACGTGGCGGTGACCGCCGACGGCACCGCGCTGGTGATGGACCGGCTGGTCGACAAGGCGGTCGCGGTCATCGGCCCCGACGGCACGCCGCGCGGAGAGCTGCCGCTCGAGGGCAAGGGGCTCGAAGAGGGCGGCGCCTCCACCGGCCTCTTCTCTGACGGCGACGACGTGTACGTCGAGCGCGAGCACGGCGACTCGGTGCGCATCGGAGACAGCTCCGGCAAGGCCGACGCGCAGCGGTTGGAGGTGCCGGGCCGCCCCGCCGGCGACAACAAGTCCTACCTGACGGCGGGCATCGTCGACGGCGCCTCGGGGACGGTGGCGGTCACGGCCGTCGACAAACAGACCAGGCAACACCGCTTCACGCGGCAGCTCTCGCTGGGCATGCGGGTGTTCGCGCTCAACCTGCTCGACGCCGACAGCAGCGGCATCATCTACCTGGGCTCGGTGGTCGACGCT
>CALNBU010000204.1 GCA_937875615.1 uncultured Archangium sp. | reverse complement strand
ACGTCCGGGCGGCGGCGCACGTACTGCTCGACGTAGGCCGACACCAACAGCTCACCCAGCGCGGCGTCGTCTCCCGGCCGGGCCTCGCGCACCACGCAGGAGGTCATGCCCGGTCCCATACCAGCCGCCCCATGCTATTGGCGGCCCATGACGCCCTCTCTCCTCGACGCGTATGAGCTGCTCGCGCACTCCGAGAAGCTGCTGGCCAGGCTCGAGGCCGCCCGCCTCGAGCTGTCGAAGAAGCAGGGCCTGCGCGACGAGAAGGCGTGGCTGGGGCAGGCCTGCGACCGCGTGGCGAAGGCCCGCGACGGCGTCAGCGACCTGGCCGTGCGCGCGCTGCGCCTGAGCGACCTCGACGAGCTCCGCGCCGACGCGGCGCGCAGCCTGCAACACGCCGCGGTGGACGCGGTGGAGAAGCTGCACGCCGGCATCACCTTCGCCGCGGGCAGCCGCGCGCCGCTGCTCGAGGCGCTCTACGGGCGGCTGAAGCTGCCGCTGCTGCGCAAGCTCGACCGCGAAGACTTCGAGAAGTTCTGCACCGACTTCGAGAAGCGCCTCAACTCCGGCTACGCGCGGCGCATGTTCGCCGAAGAGGGCTACGCGGTGGTGGTGCCGGTGCTGGACACGCTCCGGCAGGCGGTGGCCACCTGGCGCGGCGTGTTCTCCGAGGAGGTGCTCGACGAGGACGGCGCCCGGCTGCTGCGCGACGAGCTGGAGGTGACGGCCGCGCGCCTCGAGCTACCCATGAGACAGGCGCGCCTGCTGGCCGAGGCCGCGCTGGCCCCGCTGCGAGAGCTGCCTGAAGCGGCGCAGGTGCCCCCGAAGCCCAGGAAGCGGGTGAAGAAGCCGGGAGAAGACGCCGCGGCGCTCGACGTGCCGGCGGTCGACCCCCACGCGCCCGATGAAACCGAGCTCGCCGAGCTGGCCGGCTGAAGCTGTAATCTAGCTGGCTCGGCAAAAAAACCAACGGGTTGACGTGAGCGGTCCCGCAATGTCATTCAGGCCCGATGCTCACTGAACGAGCGCTCGCGGCGCTGGCAGAAGAGGAGGCGCTGCTCGAGAAGGTGCAGACGGCGCTGGCGGTGGTGCGACAGACGCAGCGCGTGGCGGTCAGCAACCACGAGCTCGCCGAGCTGCGCGACGAGGCCGCCGCCGAGAGCGCCGACGACGCCGGCAACCTGCTGCACGAGCTGGCGCTGCGACAGCAGCTCGCCGCGCGCACCCAGTCGGTGCTGCCGGACCCGCGCAACCCCTACCTGGCCCACCTCCGCCTCGAAGAGAGCGGCGAGGTGCGCGACTACTTCCTCGGCCACGGCACCTACATCGACACGCGCCTGAACCTGCGCGTCGTGGACTGGCGGGTGGCGCCGGTGGCGCAGCTCTTCTACCGCTACCGCGAGGGCGACCAGTTCGAAGAGCAGTTCCCGGGGCGCCTGGCCACCGGCACGGTGCTGCTGCGCCGGGTGGTGGTGGTGCACCAGGGCAGGCTCACCCAGCTGCTCTCAGACGAGCTGTCGCTCTTCCGCGACGTCGATGGGAGCTGGAGGTCGCGCGGCACGTCCTCGCTCGCCAGCGGCGGCTCCGGCACCGCCGCCCGCGACGGGCACCTCGGCACCTCGGTGGGCGCGCAGGCCCGGGGGACCCGCGTGGACGTCACCGCGCTCCTCGACGCCGAGCAGTTCGCCGCCATCTCCGCGCCGCCGAAGGAGCCGCTGCTGGTGCTGGGCAGCGCCGGCTCCGGCAAGACCACCGTGGCGCTGCACCGGCTGGCGCGACTCACCGCCGCCGACCCCGAGCGCATCCCGCTGACGCGCGCGCGCGTGGTGGTGCCGGAGCACGGCCTCGCCCGCCTCGCGCAGCGGCTCCTCGCGCCCCTGCTGCCGGCCCCCGACCACGACGACGACGCCGGCCCCGCGGTGGTGCACACCCTCGATGACTTCCTCCTGCGGCTCGCCCGGCGCGCCTTCGGTCAGCTCCCGAGGGTGAACCTCGAGCCGCCGGCGCTGGTCACCTCGCTCAAGCGACACCCGGCCCTCTACGAGACGCTCTACGCGACGCTGCGCGCCGCCCCGCCGGTGAAGCCCGAGCTGAAGCCGCTGTGGCGGCAGCTCGCCACGCACCTCTCCGACACCGTGTTCCTCCAGCAGGTGGTGGACGCCGCGCAGGGGCAGCTCCCCAGCACCGCCATCGCCGAGTGCGTGCACCACACCTCGCTGCAGCTGCAGACCCGCTTCTCGGCCAGGGACATCACCGACGAGTCGATGCGCGTGGCCATCGACGGCCGGGAGCTCGACTCGGGCACGCCAGAGGAGCTGGCCGGTTCGATCGACGTGGAGGACCTCCCCATCTTGCTGACGATGCTCTCGTGGCGCCGCGCGCTGACGCTGCCGCAGGCCTCGCACGTGGTGCTCGACGAGGCCGAGGACTTCTCGCTCTTCGACTTCGAGACGCTGCGCGCCATCACCCGCGAGTTCAAGGGGCTCACCCTCGCCGGCGACGAAGCGCAGCAGACCCACTCCTCCTTCGCGGGCTGGCCGCGCTCGCTGGAGGTGGCCGGCGCGGAGGAGGCGGCCACCATCCGCCTCACCACCAGCTACCGGTGCCCGCAACCCATCGCGGAGCTGGCCCGACAGGTGCTCGGGCCGCTGGCGCCCGACACGCCGCTCAAGTCGGCGCGCGACGGCGCGCCGGTGGGCCGCTTCCACTTCCCCGGCGAAGCGCCGGCGCACCTCTTCCTCGCGGGCGCGCTCAAGGAGCTGCTCGACGCCGAGCCGCACGCCTCGGTGGCCGTCATCACCGCCACCCCCGCAACCGCCAAGCGCTTCTTCCCGCTGGTGGCGGGGCTGCACCACACCCGGCTGGTGGAGCGCGGCGACTTCACCTTCAACCCCGGCATCGACGTGACCGACGTCGACTCCGTCAAGGGCCTGGAGTGGGACTACGTCATCGTCCCGGACGCCAGCGCCGTGCACTGGCCCGGCACCGATGAAGGGCGCCGCCGGCTCCACGTCGCCGTCACCCGCGCTTCACACCAGCTGTGGATTCTCAGCCCGGGCACGCCCACGCCGCTCCTCGGCTGACGTCCGGGGCGCTCACCTGCGCGCTTCCCACCGGAGCGGCCAC
>CALNBU010000203.1 GCA_937875615.1 uncultured Archangium sp. | reverse complement strand
TCATGCCTTGAATGTCGGCGCGCCCACACCCCACGTCGCGACGGGGCTCTGGCGCCGCGCTTTACAGATTCAAGGTGAGGCAAGAAGCATGAAGACCGCGACCAGGGCAGCGATGACCAGCGGCACCACCACCTCCGCGGGGAGCGCCGCGAAGAGCCCCGCTTCACGGGTGCGCGCCACCAGCCGGCGGCGGCGGGTGCGGGCGAGAATCAAGGTGGCGAGCCCGTCGGGCGCCTGGTGTCTCGGCGCGTCGCGCAGCGCGTGCACCGCGCGGGCATAGGCGCCGTACTGCGCCTTCAGCTCGGCGTCGTGCTCCAGCAGTCGCGCGTCTTCCTCGGCGAGCGCGCCGTCGACCGCGCCCACGAACAGGCGCTCGAGCTCGGCTTGTGAGAGTTCGCGTCGCATGGCTCCTTCAGTCTCCCTCGAGTCGCGCCAGGATTCCGGCGAGTTTTTCCCGCGCCCGGTGGAGGCGGCTCTTCACCGTACCCTCCGGGAGCTCGGTGATGTCCATGATCTCTTCGTAGCTGAGGCCCTCGACGTCGCGCAGCACCACCAGCGCGCGCTGCTCTTCGTCGAGCGCCTCGATGGCCCGATGCACCAGCGAGCGATCGACCTTCCGCACCAGCTTCTCGTCGGGGCCCTCGCTCCCGCCCAACGAGTCGGTGATCGACAGCTCGTTGCTCTCTCCGTACTCGTCGGTCACGCCCCGGCCCCGGCGCTTGAGGTGCTTGATCCGATTGAGGCAGTGGTTGCGCGCCACCCGGTAGAGCCAGGTGGTCAACCTGGCGTCGGCGCGAAAGCCGGCCAGATTCCGGTGCACCGAGAGGAAGATCTCCTGGGTGAGGTCGAAGGCCTCTTCCCGGTCTCCCAGCATCCGCACACAGAAGTCGTACACCCGGTGCTGGTACTGCCGCACCAGGTGCTCGAAGGCCGCCGCCTCGCCCCGGCGGAGCCGCGCCAGCAGCAGGTGCTCCGGCGTCGCGGCGTCCAGCTCGCTCACGACCCGCCTCGGCAGCTCCAGCACGTCACTCGGCACGCCTGCTCTGACACCGGCGAAGACACCGGGTTCCCACTTACTTCACCGCGTACGCGCCGGTCTTCGTCACCGTGAAGCGCGCGGGCCGCCGCGTGGCCTCGAACCGGGTGTAGGCAGGCGCCAGCTCGCGCCACAGCCCGGCGTGCGGAGACTCCGGCACCTGGTCCAGCTTCATGGGGAAAATATCGAAGCGAATCGGGCGCTTCCGCGCATCAGCGGCGATGAGGTACACCTCCTCGATGGGCTCGTCGCCGATGGCGATGCAACCGATGCTGGCGCAGTTTCCATGGAGGTAGATGAGCCCGCCGGGCGCCGCGCGGTCGCTCCGCACCCGGTCGCTGGCGTTGGGGTAGCTGACCTTCATCGAGAGGTGGAAGTTCGAGGCCGGGTTGAACTCCGGCACCTCGTACAGCCCCTCGGGCACCTGGAGATCGCCCTCCCGCCGCTTCGGCCCCAGCTCGCCGGACGCCGCGCAGAACGGCCAGGACTTCAACAGCACCATCGGCTGCTTCGCGCTCCCCGCCCACAGCTCCAGCGTCCGCTCCTGTTTGAAGGCCCGCAGGTACACCTCCTCCACCGGGTATTTCAGCCCCGCGGCCTCGACGAGCGCCTTCACGTCGGCGCTCCGCCGCGCGCGGACCTCCTTCACCCGCGCGTTCTGCGCGAACGCGCTCGGAGCCATCAGGAAGAGGACGAGAATCAGCTTCACGGGACACAGGACAACACGCCTGCCGCCCGAGGTGGTTCCCGAATGCACAATCCACAAGCGCCGCTCCGCCCTTTCCCGAAGGCGGAGCGGCGCTTCGACCTGCCTCGTCAGTGCCTCATTTCCGGCTGGTCTCTCTCACCAGTCGAACCGCCACGCCCCGCACCACCTCAGGCACCGACTCCAACCCGCCCGGAGCTGGCGGAAAGCGGGGCTGCATCGTCTGTGGCAACGACGCCAGCACCGCGTTCCTCAGCCCGCCCTGCACGCCCGCCACCAGCTCTTTCAACTTCTCCTCGGCGTGGGGAACCACGCCGAACTCGTACGTCAACCGCGCCTGCCGCTGCGCGGAGTCCCAGGAGCGCACCTCCGCGCAGAAGTGCTTCGCGCGCCCCGCCAGCTCCCCCGCGAAGCCCGACATCAGGCCCTCCGCCGTCTCCTTGTTCAGCGCGGTGACGAAGAGCGCGACCTTCTCCTCGAAGCGCAGCACCCGCTGTTCCCTCGGTTGTGCCGCGCGCATCTCAGGCCACCTTCCGCTGCACCGAGGGGTTGATGACCGGCCGACGTGGCTCCGGGGTGGGCGGCGCGGGCTTCGCGGCGGCCGCCCGCGCCTGCGCCTTGAGCATGCGCAACCGGAAGCCGAGGAACACCAGCACCATCGACAACAGAGAGAGCGCGATGCCCAGCCCCGCTGCCAGCGGCCTCAGCGAGGCCCGGCGATCGATCTTCGGCGCCTCCGGTGTCACCACCGGGTCCACCAGCAACACCACCGAATCGACCGCCAACCCCTCCACGGCCCCCGCCACCAGCGCGCGGAGCTCACCCCGCTGGAGCTGCAACCGCTCGAGCGATGCAGCGTGGACGCGCAGCAGCACCGACGCCTTCGAGGGGACCGCCGGCTGACCGGGCCGCGGCGGCGCAGAGACCACCAGCTCCACCGACGCGGAGGCCACGCCGTCCATCGTCTCCAGCGCCTCTTCGATGTCGCCCTCCTGCGCCTCCAGTTGGCGGAGCCGCTCGGCGGCCGGGGTGTCGATCAACCCCACGCTGGCCGCCAGCGTCTGGGTCTTGAGCCGCATGGGCCGCGGCAGCTTGAGCTCGGTCAGCACCCGCAGCGCCTCCAGGGCCTGCGCGTCGTCCAGCTCGATGGCGAAGGTGGGCTTCTTGCCCTTCTCGGCCACCTTCTTCGCGTCGAAGCCGCGCGACACCAGCGCGGCCATGATCTCGTTGGCGTCGCGTTCGTCGAGGCCGTGCTGAATCTGCGTCGCGCAACCGACGAGCAGGAGAACCAGTGGGGAAAGGAGTCGTCTCATGGCGTCACACCTGTGTCTGAAGGACCTGCTTGACGCCGCCGGTGGCCTTCTCCACCACCTTGCCGGCCAGATCGAGCTCCTGAGATGCCCGGTACACGTGCGTCTGCAGCGACAGCAGCTCGGCGGGAGAGAACGACTTGCCCGACTCCGCGACCTTGAGAATCGCCTCCATGCGGTCCTGCGCACGGGAGACCTGGTCGATGACCCGGGCCGCCGTCGCCTCCCGGCTGTCCGCCACCGGCTGAGGACCGCCGACCCGCTGCGTGCCCGCCTGCGCGGTCTGCGCCGACTGCACGGACTGAGCGGGCTGCGCCGCGGCCTTCGCCTCGCCGGCCGCCGAGGGAGCGCCCTGCGGTGCCCCCTGGTCCTTCATCACCTGACTGAAGCGCTCGGCCTTCTGGGGTGCTCCGGCGCCCGCGACGCCCGCAGAGCCGGCGCCCGAAAGTGGATTGATGGCCATAAATCACCGGATGTTGTTGATGGCCGACTTCGCGGAGTCGTGACGCACCTTCAGCACGTTCGACAGCGTGTTGTAGTCGCGGCTCTCTGACTGCATCTGCATCTGCATGGCCATCGAGCGGTCGGCCTCGGCGCGCATCTGGGAGATCATGTCGCCCATGCCGCCGATGTTCTGGTTCGAGGTGCTCATCGCCTGCCCGGTGGAGCCGCCGGCGATGCCAGCGCCGGCCAACGACGCCCCGCCCACCGGCACCGAGCCCAGGCTGCTGACCCCCGACGCCGCGTAGCTCGCCGAGCGAGCGCCGGGGTTGTTGGCGAGCGCGCTGACGTTGCTCACGGCCGCGCTCACCACGCCGCCTCCGGGCAACATGCCCCCGAGCAGGGAGCCGCCGAGGCTGGCGGCCGTCTGGATCGTGTTCTTCAACACCTCGCCGAACTCCTGCTTCTGCGTCTGCTTGGCGACGGTGGGCGTCAGTGAAATCCGGTTCGGCGAGTCCATGCGAATCTCCGCGGTGGTGGGTGGTGACGGAGCGCTCTTCAGGAGTCGTGCCGACGCCAACCTGCTGAAACTCCTCATCTCGGCGGGTCGAGGAAGTCTCCGCGGGGGCACGGCGGGTCTCTCGCCGCGGACGAGTCGAAAAATTGCGGGGGCTACAGGGTGATCAACACTTGTCGCACCTCACCCCGAAGGAGCACGCCATGCTGACCGTCACCGCGCAGTCCCCGATGCCCACCCGCTTTCATCCGCGCGTCGGCGCCGGCTTCATGGTGAAGCTGCTCGTCGGCAACCGCACCATCGTGGCCAAGGCCGAAGATGTGTCGATGGCCGGCCTCAAGCTGGTAGGCGAGCTCGACCTGGGCCGGGAGCGCGTCACGGTGTGCCTCCCGCTCCCGGAGGATCAGCAGGTGGTGACGGAGGCCACGGTGCGGCGCCGCGAGGCGGGTTCGCTGGCCCTGGAGTTCGACGAGCTCGACTGGGACGACCTGTTCACGCTCGCACGCTTCCTGCATCCACGGCTGCCGTAGGGCGCCGCCGGGCGTCAGGTCTTGCGGAGCTTCGCCACCAGGTCCATCAGCTCCGCCGCCCGGAACGGCTTGTGGATGTAGCCGTTGGCGCCGGCCTTCATGGCGATGTCCACGTCGGCCTTCTTGGCCTTGGCGGTCAGCATGTAGACCGGCGTCTTCACCGTGCGCGGATCCGCGCGGAGCATGCGGCAGAGCGCCACCCCGTCGAGCTGGATGCTGCCCACCGGCGGCAGCACCACGTCGAGCAGGATGAGATCATACCCCTGGGTCTTCGCCATCTTCAGGGCGTCCGCCGCGTGCGGCGCGAGGTCCACCTCGCAGTCCAGATCGCTCAGGAGACTCCTCACCAGCTCCCTGATGACGGGTTCATCTTCCACCACCAGGACACGGAACAGGCCAGCCACGCGTACAGTCTACTCGTAAGCGAGGGCTTCGACGACATCGAGTCGCGCCGCGCGCCGCGCCGGGTAGAGCCCCGCCACCAACGCGCACCCGGTGCTGACCACCAGCATCTGCACCGCGGTGGCCCAGGGGTACTCGAATGGAAAATTCCAGCCAGTGCCCTGCACCCCGACGATCTTCGTCACCACGTAGCCCACCACGCCGCCCACCAGCAGGCCCAGCGCGCTGCCGGTCAGGCCGATGAAGAAGGCCTCGGCGGTGAAGAGCTTCATCACGTGGCCGCGGTCGGCGCCGATGGCGCGCAGCAGGCCAATCTCCCGGGTGCGGTCGAGCACCGCGGCCAGCAGCGTGTTGATGATGCCCAGCAGCGCCAACATCACCGCCACCACCTCCATCGCGTAGGTGATGCTGAAGGCCGACGACAGCAGCTTGCGCGCCTCCGCCCGTAGCTCCGCGTTCGAGAGCACGAAGAGGTTGTACTTGTCTCCCAGCTTCTCGGTGATGACCCGCCGGGTCTGCTCCAGCTTCAGCGGGTCGCGCAGGTAGACGTGGAAGGTGTCGACCTGGTCGTTCTTGAAGTGGGCCTCGAAGATGGCGCGGTCCATCACCACCGAGCCTTGATCGGACGTGTAGTCGACGATGACCGCGGCCACCGTGTAGGTCCGCTCGCCGGTGGGCGTCTGGATCTGGAAGGTCGAGCCCGGGTGCAGCGCGCGCCGACGGGCGAGGTTCTCGCTCAGCACCACCGCGCCCGCCTCGCGTTGCGCGCGGGTGGGCAGCGCCCCCTCGAGGATGAGCGGGTTGCCGCGAGAGGCGTGCACCTCGGCGGTGAGCGCGATGATGAACGCCCGGAGCCCGAGCACGTCGTGCTGCATCATCCGCACCGGGTCGACCAGCTCGATGTCGTCGCTCAGCGCCTCCAGCTCCGCCTTCACCGAGGCCTGCAATGGCTGGTTCTGCACGCCGCCCAGCCGCGCCGAGGAGGTGACGAAGAGGTCCGCCGGGATCGACTGGGTGATCCAGCGGTCGGCGCTGCGCTCGAAGCTGCCGATGAAGCAGGCCAGCGTCACCGCCATCGTCACCCCGATGCTCAACGCCGACACCGGCACCGCGGTGCGCACCGGCGCGCGCGCGAAGTTGTCGGCCGCGAGCTGACCGGGCACCCCGAAGAGCGCCAGCCCCGGCGCGCGGAAGAGGACGTTCAGCTTCCGCAGGAAGAGCGGCGAGAGCAACGTCACGCCCATGAGGATGAGGAAGATGGAGACGTAGCCCCCGAGCGGGAAGTTCTCCGCCGGCGGCGGCAGCCGCGCCACCGGCCACGCGCCGACCAGCAGCAGCACGCCCACCCAGG
>CALNBU010000202.1 GCA_937875615.1 uncultured Archangium sp. | reverse complement strand
GTTGTTTACCGTCTACTCGAGCTTCATCGCGCCGCCGCCGCAGCAGCCCGGCGACGGTGCAGGCGGTGGCCTCGGAGGCGCCGATGCCGGTGAGGAGGACGTCGTCGGGCGCCGGGGGGAGCGGCAGCGCCAGCACCTCGCGCACCAACGCCGGGCCTCGCCGCACGCGCGCTTCGAACTCGACCAACGACGGGTGCATCAACCTTGGGTCTCCCTCGCGGGGCGTCAGTGCCCCGGCTCCACCGGCACCTTCGTAGCCTTCATCGCCTTCAGGTAGGCCAGCAGGGCGGTCAGGTCGGCGTCGCTCAGCTGCGGCGAGGGCGGCATCACCGAAATCCGGTACACCGAGGGGTCGGCAATCCACGCCCGCAGGAAGGCCTCGTCGCGGTACTCGGTGACGTTCTGCGGCACGTTCAGCTCCGGGCCCACCCGGCCTCCCTGCTGGTTGAGGGCGTGGCAGCGCACGCAGAAGTCGCGGAAGAGGCCGAAGCCCCGCGCCACCTGCGCGTCGTCGCCCGGCGGCACCAGCAGCGGAAAGACCGTCTCGAAGCGCTCGCGGGAGATGCGCGCCAGCGCCCAGGGGCGCGGGTGGGTGGTGAGGTCCGTCTGCGACTTCCACACCAGGTACCAGGGGCCGGGGTTGGCGCGCTGCGTGCCGATGGGGGCCCAGGCGCCGTCGGCGTCGGCCCAGGCCAGGTACGCGCCCTCCAACAGCCGCTCGCCGCTCAGGGGCACGGTGTAGCAGCACGAAGGACTCCCGCGCCAGGTCCAGGTCCGGGTACACCTGCCGCAGCACCGGCTCCAGGGGCAGCGCGAAGAAGCGCTTCTCGCGCTGGTAGTAGGGGGAGAAGCCGCGCACCGTCTCCCTGGGCACCAGGGCCTTGAGCTGCCCCAGGGTGAAGGTGGTGTCGCCCACCTGCAGCGTGGCGCGCTCGTCACCGCCGCTCGGGGCGTGCGCGCAGGAGAGCCACAGCAGGCACAGCGCCCAGCGCGGCGTCACGGCCGGGCCTCGGCGCGGCGCGCCGCGAAGAAGAGGAAGCCACCGTAGTAGAGCGCGTTGGGCACCACCCGCAGCCCGGCGGCCCAGGCATGGCCGGCGAGCAACAGCACGTCGCTGAGCACCCACAGCGCGTACTGCGCGAGGAAGAAGGTGAGCAGCGCGGTGGCCTGTCGGGTGCGGGCGTAGCGCGTCGCCAGCAGCGCGGTGGCCAGCGCCACGAAGAGCAGCTCGTAGACGAGGAAGATGTGCCGCCGCTCGGGGAACAGCTCCGGGCGGGCGCGCAGCGCGACGGCCTGCGCCACCGGCACCACGAAGCTCCAGGCGGCGCCGCGCAGCCACGCGCGGACCCAGGAGGTGTCGGCGCGCCACTTCTCGAGCAGCACGAAGAGCCGCGCGTCGCCCCAGATGACGAAGGCGATGGACACGTTGCGCGCCAGCAGCGAGGCGGGGTCGAGGGGCGAGAGCGCGCCGGTGAGCCAGGCGTCGAGCGCGGTGGTGGCGGCGAAGAGCGCCAACACCCGCTTCGTGGCCGCGTCGCGCACGCGCGAGATGGCGAAGGCGGTGGGGAGGACCAGCAGCCAGGCCAGCCCCGGGTGGTGCCACGCCGACTCGTAGAAGGACTGCGCGGTCATGCTGGGCCCGCGCTCTTGCCTGATTCCTGCCTCAGCGTCGACTGCGGAGGGGGATGAGGCGATTCAGGTGCCGACGGACGGGGATGTCCACCAGGCGGTCCAGCAGCCAGGCGAAGAGCAGCAGCACCACCAGCGCCACGATGCCGGTGAAGGGCGCCGCGCCGCCGAAGCGCCGGGTGACGGAGTTCAGGACGGACGAGAAGGGGCTGTGCAGCACGTACACCGCGTAGGACGTCAGCCCGAGGAAGGAGGCGAGGCGCTGCAGCCGCGGGCCCGGGTCAACGCGGGTAGCGGCGAGGACGACCAGCGGGAAGACCAGCAGCACGAAGACGGCGTCCCAGAGGGCCCGCGCCGCGCCCGTCGGTTGCCCCAGCACCGCCACGCCCACCACCGACACCAGGACCAGCACCTGCGGCGTGCTGACCCGGTGGTGGGCAGACAGCCCGTGGCGGGCAATCAACACCCCGACGATGAAGCCGAAGGAGGTCCGCGCCAGCCCGATGGCGAAGCTGGCGGCCGTCGAGCCCTGGTCGAGGTCGCCCGCGTGGGCGGCCGCTCCGCCGACGACGCCCGCGGTCAACAGCGCCAGCGCCGCCAGCCGGCGCGACGAGAGCAGCGGCCAGAACAGCACGAACAGCAGGTTGACCAGCAGCTCGAAGAACAGGGACCAGCTCGGGGTGTTGAGCGGGAAGAGCTGGTCGACCGGCCCGCGGGAGAACATCGGCACGAACAGGAGCGCCAGCGCCGAGGCCTGAATCAGGCCCGGGGTGTCCCAGCCCAGGGCGTTGCGCCCCAGCAGGCTCGCCAGCCCCACCGCGATGCCGAGCAGCGTGCCCACGAAGTACAGGGGGTACAGCCGGATGAGCCGCGCGCGCATGAAGCCGTAGGTGCCCATGCCCGCGCGGAAGCGCGCCTCGTAGGCGTAGCTGAGCACCACGCCGCTCATCAGGAAGAACAGGTCGACCGCCAGGTACCCGCCGGGCACGGCCACGGGCGCGAACCAGTCGCCCAGGTGCAGCATCACCACGCCGATGGCGGCCAGCCCGCGCAGGGCATCGAGGGTGTGGAAGACCCGGCCTCCCACTGCGGCGCCCGGCGTCGTCACGCGAAGGTCCAGCGAACTCCGGGAGATGGCTGGTCACCCATGATGGAGCGCGCAAGCTAACAGGTTGGTCGCGCGCGCCAGAAGGGCGTTTTGTCGCCGCCCGCGCCTGCCCCGGAGCGGCCGAAAACTCAGAGCGTCTTCAGGTACTCGATGAGCTCCGCGCGGGCCACGTCGCCCAGCACCCGCTGCCCTTCGGCGTCCCGCAGCCACGCGTCGTGGCCCACGTTCGACAGCCCGGGCAGCGTGGTGTCGTACTTCCGTCGCGCGTCGTCCTTCCAGGGGGCGGGCACGGCGTCGCCCACCGGCAGGCCCACGCAGGCGGCGTCGAAGTCCGTCGCCGGCTCCACGTCGTCGCCCATGTAGAAGACCGGCGTGCGCTCCGCCGCCGGCCCGAGCAGCTCGCACAGCGTCGGCACGCTCTGGTTGTGCAGGTAGGGGTAGCGGGCCCAGATGCCCTCCAGCGGCGGCGGCACGTAGCCCGTCTGCACCTCCACCTCCGTCTGCATCCACTGCGAGACGGTGAGCTGGTTGAGCGAGGCCGCGAAGGCCTCCATGCCCTGCGCGCGCTGCGGCGAGGTGCCCACGTCGAACGTCGGCGTCTGCGGGTGGTAGCGCACGCGGGTGGTGGCCAGGCGCTGCGCCTTGTCCGTGGCCGGGGTGCTCCAGCCCTTCTCGTAGGTGCCGTGGCACGAGGCGCACAGCGAGAGGAAGGTCTGCTCGCCGCGCATCGCCGCGGCCTCGTCGATGGAGTCCAGGCCGAAGAAGTCCACCCAGCGCGGCGCCTCGGTGGCGAACACCATGGCGGTGAGCTCGTCCACCACCTGCTGGTTCTCCTTCAGCCAGGCCTGCAGGGCGTCGAGGTCCGTGCCCCGGCCCAGCTCGTTCCACAGGAAGTTGGTGAAGATGGGGTTGCCCGCGACGATGGAGCCGTCGGACAGCCAGCGCGTCTTGTACTTCATGGTCCACCACACGGCCGGCTTGCTGTCGGCGACGAAGGTCTCCAGCAGGTTGGGGCGGGGGCTGGCCTCCACCGCGGGGTCGCGCGTGGCCATGGCGTCGTCGGTGCGCCGGGCGAGGCTGAGCGACACCTGCGCCAGCGAGGTGTCCAGCCCGCGCGCCTGCGGCGTCCTGGCGCCGACCGCGCCCAGGTGCTTCTGGGTGATGAGGAAGCGCTTCACCTCGTCGCGGTTGGCGCCCATCACCCGGGAGAACGTGTCGGCGTCGAGGAGCGGGAAGAAGCCGGCCGCCTTGTGGAAGAACTCGTTGGCCTGCTCCCGGCGGTTGGTCATCCCCACCACCGTGCGACCGAAGAGGTTGGCCGCGTGGCAGGTGGCACAGGAGAAGGTCATCGCCGGCCCCTCCGGTGTCTCCACGGTGCCCACGCCCAGGCGGTCGCCCGGCTTCACCCACGCCGGCCAGGGAACACCGGGCTGCGCGTCGTGGTGCGCGTCGCGCTCCGGCAGCCCGAGGTAGTCGTACATCTCCGGCAGGGTGCCGAAGCCCAGCACGTAGCGCGCGGCGCGCTGCAGGCCCTGGGTGTTGGAGTCGGTGGTGTCCGGGTCGAGCAGACGCCGCATCGGCCGGTCGGGCAGCAGCGCGCCGGAGACGCTGACCGGCCACGAGAGGAAGTGTTCCAGGCCGCGCGCCCGCACCGCGTCCAGCGCCGGGCCGAGCTGGTAGATGTCGGCGCGGTGGCCCGCTTCGGGGAGCGTGGCGGTCCGGCTCCAGTCGGCCACCGAGCGGTCGCACAGCCCATCGCCGTTGGTGTCGAGGCCCACCTCGCAGGCGGCCTCGGCGCTCGGGCGACACCCGTTCACCTCGCACGGCGCGGGGCGACAGGCGCCGAGGACCATCAGAAGTAGGAGCGGAGAGAGGCGTCGCACGCCTCCGGAATGAAGCGCGATTGCCGCCGGAGCGCCACGGCGAAGCCGCTGCTGCGGTGCGGCAGCCCTTCAGTCTGGCTGCGGGGGCGGGGGCTCGGCGACGGGGGCCTCGGACAGCGGCGGCTCGGGCGCGGGGGGCGCCACGGCCGGCCTGCTGGGGGGCGGCGGGAGCGCGCCGCCGGGGAACTCCTGGCCCGCGTAGTCGAGCAGCGCCGCGACCAGCGTGAGAATC
>CALNBU010000201.1 GCA_937875615.1 uncultured Archangium sp. | reverse complement strand
GCGGCGCTTTCTGGCCGGTGATGACAGTCGGGTGACTCGGATGAGCGTTGATGGCGCAGTCCGAAGGAGCCGCCATGACCGAAATGCCCGCCTACGATGCCAAGCTGGACCGCCTCAGCCCCGTCGCTTCCATCCCCTTCTTCCTCACCCACCTGCTGGTGCTGCTGGTGTTCGTCACCGGCGTGTCCTGGGAGCTGGTCGCGCTGTGCGTGTTCTCCTACTACCTGCGGATGTTCGGCGTGACGGCGGGCTACCACCGCTACTTCTCGCACCGCACCTTCAAGACCAACCGCCTCTTCCAGTTCCTGCTGGCCGCGCTGGCCCAGAGCTCCGCCCAGAAGGGCGCGCTGTGGTGGGCGGCGCACCACCGGCACCACCACCGCTACTCCGACACCGAGCACGACGTGCACTCGCCCGCGCGGCGCGGCTTCTGGTGGAGCCACGTGGGGTGGATCCTCTCGCGCCGCTACGACGAGACGAACTACGACGCGGTGAAGGACCTGACCCGCTTCCCCGAGCTGGTGTGGCTCAACAAGTACCCCATGGTGCCGCCGGCGCTCGGCGCCATCGCGCTCTACGCCTTCGGCGGGCTGCCCTGGCTGGTGTGGGGCGGCATCGTGCCCACCGTGCTGCTCTGGCACGGCACCTTCACCATCAACTCGCTCAGCCACATCTTCGGGCGGCGCCGCTACCTCACCAGCGACACCAGCCGGAACAGCTTCCTCCTCGCGCTGCTGACCTGCGGAGAGGGCTGGCACAACAACCACCACTTCCACATGGCCAGCGTCAACCAGGGCTGGTTCTGGTGGGAGGTCGACTTCACCTACTACGCGCTGCGCGTCCTCTCGTGGCTGGGCGTGGTGAAGGACCTGCGCACCGTGAAGCCGGACATCAAGTACGCGCACCACCGCTACACCGAAGAGCAGCGCGCCCAGCTTCAGAACGCGCCGGGCTACAAGGACTGGGCGCGGATTCCCACGCCCACGCAGGTGCCGGTCCTGGGGATTCCAGCGAGCGCGCAGGCCCGCTGAGCGTCACGCCCGGAAGCGAATGGCCAGCGTCAGGGCGAGGGCCTCGCCCTCGTGCGACACGACGTCGACGGAGATGTCCCGCGCGCCGGCGTGCTCCAGCCCGCGCCGCAGCAGCCCCACGAACCAACCGGGGAACACCACCCGGTTGACCCACAGGTGCCAGAGCCCGGCCTCGGGCTGCGTCAACCTCGTCTCGAAGAAGGTGCTGCCGGTGGCCATGGTCCGGCTGAGGCGGTCGAGGGCCCTGGTGGGGCCCAACAGCCGCAGCCCCACCAGCAGGGCGCTGCCCACCAGCGTCTCGCCGTAGCCGTCGACGAAGCGTCGCCCCAGCAGCTCGATGCCCTCATCGAAGGGTCGCCCCGGCGCCAGCAGCGCCACGGCCACCCGCTGGAGCTCCACGTATTGCTCGATGGGGTACGCCGGCGCGAACTTCTGGTCGGGGTCGACCCCCAACTCCCGGAAGCGGGCCTTCGCCGCGATGTCGAGCGGCCCGACCGCGCGGAAGAGCCCCTCCACCACATGTGAGAAGACAAGGTCGGCCACGCGCGACATCTATCTGCCGCGCAACCCCCTCGCGCCTGCGAATCCCTGAGTGCCGCTTTTCGCGACACCCGGGCCTTCACCAGCTCCGCCTCAGAGGCAGCCGTGCACCACGCCACCCATGAGCGTGCACGTGCCCGAGGCGCAGGTGGGCATGCCGCCGTCGGCGTTGCACAGCTGCCTGCAGTTGAGGGTGGTGCCATCGGAGGTGGCGCACATCGCGCCCGGCACGCAGTCGTTGACGAGGCCCATGCAGGTGGCACCGACGGCGCTGCTGCCCGTGGTCACGCAGATGGTGTTCCCGTTGGGGTCCGAGAAATAGCAGCTCTCGCCCGTGGAGCAGCCCTGTTGAGTGAGCACGTCGCAGCCGTCGGGGTACACGCACATCAACGCGCTGACGTTGAGGCCCGGGATCCCCTGCAAACCCACCACACCCGTGCAGGTGCCGTTGTTGACGCAGTCGCCGTTGGTCCGACACCACTGCGAGCACTCACCATTGACGCAGGTCAGGCCCCGCTTGCACGCCGCCGCGTTGGCGCACGCGCCGCCGATGTCCACCGCGCCCTCGGGCAGACAGACCGTCACGCCGCCATCAGGACCCGCAGCGGCGTAGCAGTTGCTCGTCGCCGTGGGGCAGTTCGACGGCGTGAGCTGACACTCGCCGGGGAAGCACTCGCCGAAGCTGCCGCCCGCGGTGGTCATGAGACACACCTCCGAGGCATCGGGGCACACGCCCGTCGTCACGTTGCACTGGTCGCGCACCGGCCCGACAGCGCCACCGCCGGCGCCACCACCAACGCCGCCGCCGTTACCGCCGTTGCCACCGCCCGTGTTGCCCGTGCCGCCGCCGGTGTTGCCAGCCCCGCCGCCCGTCCCCGTGCCGCCGTCGGACTCCGCGTTGATGCAGACGCGCGCAGACACGTCGCAGCGCTGCTCTTCACGGCAGCTGGCGCAGGTCAGCCCGCCCTTGCCGCACGCCGAGTTGGAGCTGCTCGCGGACAACGGCACGCACTTGCCATCGAGACCGATGCAACCATCGCACTCCGTGGTGCTGCCGCAGGCCGGCACCACCGCCACGACGAAACCGAGGACACAACCCAGCGTGAGGGACTTGAGATTCATAGGTGCGCGCATCAGCACGCACCTATACCTACCGTCAAGGTCCCGAGGAGCCACCGTCTCGGGTGACGAGATTCACCGCGTTCTGCGCGTGGAGGGTGCAGGTGGCCACCGCCTTCCTCGGGTCGACCGCGGCGCCGCCCTCCTCGACCGCCAGCACCGTGCGGCCGGCGCCGAGGACGAAGGTGACGCGCTTCGAGATGGGGAAGAGGAAGCCCTTCACGTCGTAGGCCTTGATGAGCTCCAGCTTGCGGTCGGCCACGAAGTGGTACGGCGCCGCCAGCGAGTCGCGGAACTTGCGCGACGTCAGCTCGTCGTCGGACGACACCACCAGCACCTCGCCGCCGGCCCGCTTGATGGCGTCGTAGTGCGTCACGTAGGCCTTGAGCTCGGCGGTGCAGCCCGGCGTGAAGGCCTTGGGGAAGAAGGCCAGCACCACCGCGCCCTTCTCCGTCAGCGCGCTCAGCGAGAGCTCCACGCCATCGACGGACTTGACGGTGAAGTCGGGCGCGACGTCGCCCACGGCGGGCTGCG
>CALNBU010000200.1 GCA_937875615.1 uncultured Archangium sp. | reverse complement strand
GGGCATCCTGCTGGCGGGCGCCGCCATGTTCGTGGCCCAGCGCGGCTGGCTCGCGGAGCCGCTCGGGCTCACCCGCGCCGCGGAGCTGACGCTGGGCATCGCGCTCACCGCGGCGGTGCTGTGGGTCACCGAGGCGGTGCCGCTGTTCGTCACCAGCCTGGTGGTGCTGGCCCTGGAGCTGGTGCTGTTGCCGCCGCAGCTGGGCGACTCCGGCAGCGGCGCCCTCTTCCTCAACGCCTTCTTCTCCGACGTCTCGTTGCTGTTCCTCGGCGGCTTCGTGTTGAGCGCGGGCATCCAGCGCGCCGGCCTCGACCGCCTGGTCTCGCACCAGGTGATGAAGCGCGCCGGGCGCTCGCCCACCCGGGTGGTGGTGGCGATGATGGCCGTCACCTCGCTGCTGGGCGTGTGGATGAGCAACACCGCGGCCTGCGCGCTGATGCTGGGCCTGGGCGGAGGCATGCTCTCGCGCGTCTCCGCCGGCGACGGCTTCCGCAAGGCGCTGCTGCTGGGCATCGCCTACTCGTCGAACATGGGGGGCCTCGCCACGCCCGTCAGCTCGCCACCCAACGCCATCGTGATGCGCTACCTGGAGGCCGAGGGCACCGCGCCCGGCTTCGCCGGGTGGATGTCGCTGGCGGTGCCGCTGCTGCTGGTGATGCAGACGCTGCTGGTGCTGTACCTGGGCCGCCGCTTCCCCAGCGGCGTGAAGGAGATACCCCTCGACGAGACACCGCCCCCGGCCTTCGGGGCCCCGCAGCGGGTGGTGTTGGCGGTCTTCCTCCTCACCGTGCTGGGCTGGGTGTTCGGTCAGAAGGTGGGCCTCACCTCCGGTACGGTGGCGCTGCTGCCGGTGGTGGTCTTCTTCGGCACCAACCTGCTGCGCACCGCGGAGCTGCGCACGCTGCCCTGGGACGTGGTGCTGCTCATCGGCGGCGGCCTGTCGCTGGGCGCGGCCGTCGACCAGTCCGGCCTGGCCTCGTGGGCCGGCGCGCTGCTGCCGGTGGAGCACGTCTCGCCCTTCGTGCTGGAGGGCACGGTGGCGGTGCTGGCGGTGGTCATCTCCGCGGTGATGAGCAACACCGCCGCCATCAACCTCATCGCCCCCATCGTGATGGGCCTGCCCGGCGTCGACCACTCCCGGCTCCTGTTGATCGCCGCCTTCGCCTGCAC
>CALNBU010000199.1 GCA_937875615.1 uncultured Archangium sp. | reverse complement strand
GGCCGACCTCGGCGACGTGGTGAAGAAGGACCAGGTGCTGGCGCGCATCGACGCGCCCGACCTGGCCGCCCAGCTGGCCGCCGCCCGCGCGCGCCTCGACCAGGCCAACGCGGCGCTGGCCCTGGTGCGCGCGCAGCACGAGCGCACCCAGGCGCTGGCGCAGAGCGGGAACCTCTCCGCCCAGGACCTCGACGCCTCGGCGCTGCGGCTGCGGAGCGCCGAGAGCGAGAAGGCGCTGGCCACCGCCGAGCAGGAGCGGCTGACGGCGCTGGTGAGCTACCTCACGGTGCGCGCGCCCTTCGACGGCACCATCAACCGGCGCTACGTCGACGACGGCGCGCTGGTGGCCACCGAGCGCACCGCGCTCTTCGACCTGTCGACCACCGGCACCCTGCAGATTGACGTCGACGTGCCGCAGTGGGCCGCGAGCCAGCTGAAGCCGGGCCTCACCGCGCAGGTCACCAGCGGCCTCGACACCCTCGAGGCCACGGTGACGCGCACCGCCGGCGCGCTCGACCCGGTGCTGCGCACCCTGCGCACCGAGCTGACGCCGGCCGCGGGCGCCCTGCTGCTGCCCGGCGCCTACGTGAAGGTGCACTTCAAGGTCCCCCGCGACGAGCAGGTGCTGCAGGTGCCGTCGTCGGCGGTGGCGGTGCGCGGCGGCTCGACGGTGGTGGCCCTGGTGGGCGCGGGAGACCTGCTGCGCTACGTGCCGGTGAAGATTGTCCGGGAGCTCGGCCGCGACGTGGAGGTGCTGGGCGAGTTCACCCTCGAGTCACGCGTGGCGCTGTACCCGCCGGCCTCCCTGGCCGACGGCGACGTGGTGAGGCCGGTGCTCCCCGAAGGGAAGAAGGGCCCGCCGGCGCGCTAAATGAACACCGCACTCCTGCTCCTCACGCTGGCCTCGCAGCCGCTGCGCTTCGAAGAGGCCGTGCAGCGGGCCCTCGAGAATCACCCCTCGATGCAGCTGGGCCGGGCCGACGTGGCCCGCGCCGAGGCCCAGCTGGAGCAGGCGCGCGCGCCGTCGCTCCCCTACCTCGGCGCCAACGCCATCGGCACCCAGCTCGACGGCGACCGCATCCTCAACGACCGCGTCATCATGGGCGCCACCCAGCTCTCGGCCAACCCCCGGCCGCCACGCCCGCTGAGCCCCTGCCCGTCGCCACGCCGCCTGCCAGCCTGACAGAGCAGCGTCTGGCCGCCGGCCGCGCCTGGCTCCAGACGCTCGCCCAGCAGCGGGTGGTGCAGGCCCAGCAGCGCAGCGTCGACACCGCGCAGGCCCACCTCGCCTACGCCAGGGACCGCCGCGCCGCCGGCATGGGCAGCGAGCTCGATGAGATTCGCGCCGCGCAGGAGGTGGCCGTGGCGCGGCAGCAGCTGGCGTCGGCCACCGGCACCCTGCGCCGCCTGGAGGAGTTCCTCGGCGTGGCGGTGGGCGTCGACGAGGCCCTCTCGGCGCTCGATGAAGAGCCGGGGCTGGAGCTCCCCGGGGCCGCCGACGGCGACGCCTCGGCGCGCACCGACGTGAAGGCCGCGCGCTCGCAGCTCGACGCGGCGCACGCGGCCACCACCTGGGACTGGAGCGACTACACCCCGCTG
>CALNBU010000198.1 GCA_937875615.1 uncultured Archangium sp. | reverse complement strand
GGGCCGCGCACCGGCTCGAGCGGCGCCGCGCCGGGCGTCACCGTCCGCACGGTGTGGATGCGCCCTTCGGGCCACGCCTCGTTGGAGACGCCGTTGTGCGCCTCGCGGCCGGGCGCGTGGGAGTACAGCTCCACGCGCTCCAGCTCCATCCACTCGAGCCCCTGCACGTCGACGGTCACCTCCACGCTGTCGCCAGCGGCCACGGACAGCGTCTGGCCGGCGCCCGCGGTGGGGCCGGTGGGCTGGCCCGCGCCGTCGAGCTTCCTCGCGGTGACCGAGAGCAGCGGCCCGTTGGTGACGTACAGCCGCTGCTGCTGCACCGCCGCGGAGAACGCCGCGGGAGAGAAGCCGGCCACGGTGTCGTCGTCGACCTGCGCGTAGGTGCGCGCGTAGCCGCCCTGGTCGCTGAAGGGGTCGTGGGTGTCGGAGACGCCCGTCGACGCGCGCACCGTGCCGCGCGAGAGGAACGTCATCCAGTCGTTCATCACCGCCCAGTTGGGCGTCGGGCCGTTGGCCACCTCCACCGCGTCGAAGCCGTCGCCCAGCAGCCGGGTGTCATTCGCGGTGGCGTCCGGCGCGGGCTCCATGGAGAGCGTCAGGGGATCGGTGTGGGTGGCGAGGGTGTCGGTGTCGACCCGGAGCTGGGTCAGCACGCCGCCGCTGCTGCGCGGGTGGTTGAGCTGCACCACCGCGTCGGGCCACTTCTGCTTCACCGCGGGGAAGAGCTGCGTCAGGCGGTACTCGGGGCCCTCTTCGCCGCCGGCGTGGTCGAAGGCGCCGCCGTTGGGGGAGGTGGGGTCGACGCTGAGCGGGAAGGCGTTGAAGTGGCCGTGGGTGAAGGTGGTGATTTCTTCGCCCACCATGGTGGCCATGAGGTGGCTGGCGCCGAGGGACTCCACCGCCGGCGCGAAGTCGGTGATGACCTCGTGGTCGGTGGAGACGAGCACGTCGACGCCCTCGCCGAGGAAGTTGAGCGCGCGCATGACGTTGGGCACCGCGCTGTCGGAGCTGGCCCAGGCGTGCACGTGCAGGTCGGCGGAGACCCACCCCGGGGTGTCCACCACGCGGCCCACCACCGCCTCCACCGTCGCGTCGCCGGCGGAGAGGTCCACCGCGAAGCCGCTGGTGGGCCAGGTGTCGGGCCAGGTGGAGTACTCGGGCCCGCGGGACACCACCACCCGGTAGCGGCCCGGCGGCAGCAGCGCGTCGAGCCGGCCGTCGACGCCCGCGAAGCCGACGGTGATGGCGCCCAGGCGGTTGGTGTCACGCACCAGGTGGCGCTTGTAGGTGGCCTCCGAGACGGCGCAGGCCTCTTCGCACAGCACCGTCACCTTGCCCGGCGAGGCCGCGCCCGTCGGGTCCTTGATGTTCACCCGCAGGCTGTGCCCCTCGCCCAGCACCAGCGGCACCTCGTGCTGGCCGCCGGCGGTCACCGCCACCTCCACCGTGGGCCCGAGGAGCCGGCCGAAGAGGGCCGCGCTGAGCTTCCAGGTGCCGGGCTTGAGCCGGCCGCGGGTCCGGCCGTCGGCGCCGGCCTCCATCACGCCGACGAGCGTCCCGGCGCCGTCGAGCACGCTGATGCGGGCGCCGGCCGCGGCCGCACCGCCGGGCAGCGTGGCGGTCACCGTCACCTCACCCAGCGCCTCGCCGTCGGCGGCGGCCAGCACCGAGGCCACGTCGATGAGGTGCTCGCCCACCACGAAGTCGCGCAGGTACACGCGGGACTCCCCGGCGCGGATGCCGAAGGTGCCGGGGCGGGAGCGCGCGGCGGGGTCGCTCCACTTGAGCACTCCGTTGAGCGACTCACCTTCCACCACCGAGCCGATGACGCCGCCGTAGCCGAGCAGCGCGTTGGCCTCCACCGGCCTGGTGGGGTCGGCCAGCGACATGGAGCGCACGCCGTAGGCCAGGCCCTCGCCCTGCACGCCGAACCACCTGGAGGGCGCCAACAGGCACTGCGCGTTCGCGGGGTCGAGCTTGGGGAGCCCCAGGCCGTCGGTGCCGCAGGGGCCGGGGTTGAAGGCCTCGAAGCCGCCCACATCGAGCAGCTCGATGAGCGGGAGCTGGGCCATGCCCTCGCCGTCGTTGCAGAAGGCCGTCAACACCCGCACCCGCTGCTCCCCGGGGGAGAGCACGTAGTAGGTGGTGCTGCGCACCGGCGTCGCCTGGCTGGGGTCCACCACGAAGGACACGTTCAGCCCGCCCACGGTGTTGACCAGCATGGGGAGATTCAGCACGTCGTGTGGCGCGTCGACGCCGGTGGCCGCCACCACCGCGGGGCCGCCCGCGCTGCCGTCGCTCAGCACCTCCACCGTGCGGGTGCTGGAGATGCGGCCGAACATGTAGATGAGGTTCATCCGCCCGAAGATGTCGCGGCCGGGGCCCTCGCGCTGGAGGTCGGCGTCGATGATGCCGCCGCCGTTGGGGAAGGGGCCGACCATGCGCGTGGGCTGTTCGACGACCACGCGGATGCGGTCGTTCTGCAGCAGCACGTCGCCCAGGCGCGCGGTGGCGCCTTCTCCTCCGATGAACTGCGCGGCGCTGGTGATGCGCGCGGCCGAGGCGCCGCTGCCCTCGCGGGCGAAGTAGCCGGTGGCCATCAGGTCGACCTCGCAGCGCGGAACGCCGGCGTCGACCGGCGGCGGCTTCTCTTCGGGGCACGCGCACAGGGCGAGACAGAGAAGGACCGCGCCCGCAGGCGACCACAGGGAAACGCGCTGATGCTTCATCGGGGTGGAACAGACACCGAACCGGGCGGTGAGCGCAACGATGGCGGCGGGGCTTCGCTGACGCGCCGTGTCCAGCGCGCGCGGGCTCAGGGGCCGGTGATGTCGATGCCGTAGATGCGGTTGCCGCGGGTGCCCAGCACCGCGCGGCCGTTGAAGACCGCCGGTGAGGCCTCGATGGCGCCGGTGAGCTTCACCTGCGCGGCCTCCCGGCCATCGCGGGCGTCGTACAGGCGGACCCGGCCGTCGCTGGCGCCGTGCAGCAGCCAGGCCTTCCCGTCTTCGTCGGTGAGCAGCGTGGGCGTCGACCAGCTGTAGCGCGCGAGCGTCACCCGCCACACCTCGCGGCCGTCGCGCTTGTCGAGCGCCAGCAGGAGCCCCTGCGCGCCGGCGGGGCACCGAGAGAGCGAATAGAAGACGAGGTGGCGCGCGTCGCCGGCGCCCACCGTCGGCGTCGAGAAGGTGCCCGCGTCGATCTTCTTCGGAGCGCGCACCGCGGTGCATGGGTAGCGGCGCTCCCAGCGCACCGCGCCGCTGTCGGCGTCGAGGCGCCGCAGCACGGCGTGACCGCGGGGCCCCGTCTTGTCGACCTCCGTGCCGGTGTAGAGCGCCGGTGCGTCGCCGGCCTCGAACCGCCAGCGCGGCGTCATGGTGCGCAGGTCGACGGCCTGCAGCGTGCCGCCGTTGTCGGCGAAGAAGGCCAGCGCGCCGCGCACCGTCAGCGAGTTCTCGATGCCGAAGACGTCGGCGCCGCCGCTCCGGTAGCGGTAGCGGGCCAGCTGCGGCGAGACGCGTAGCTTCAGCGCCAGCGGGTCGAAGTCGGTGTTGAGCTTGATGAGGTAGAGCAGCCCGTTCTCTCCGCCCACCACGTAGGTGTCGGTGTCGCGGTTGAGCAACCCCGAGGAGTCGAAGGCGCCCCAGCCGCGGCGCGGCGCGGCCCGGTCGCTGCCGGCGAGGAAGAAGACCTCGCGGTGGCCGATGAGCTCGAAGACGCGCAGCCCGATGGGCCGCCCCTGCGGGATGCCCTGGCCCACGAAGAGCAGCGGGTAGCCGCGGGGGTCGAGCGACACGCTGCCCTTGATGGCGTTACCGGTGCGCAGCGGCGGGCGGCTCCGGCGCCCGGTGGCGAGGTCGATGAAGTGCACGCTGCCGTCGAGCGAGCCCTGAATCACCTCCACGAAGTCGTCGCGTCGGCGCAGCGCCTTCAGCTTCGGCATGGAGTGCCGCATCACCGCCGGCCAGCGCACCAGCGCAGGTTGGCCGGTCCAGCCCGCGCCGCCGAACCACGGCGCCCGGCCCTCGCCGGTCTTCAGCGTCCACGCCACCTTCAACCGGGAGGGGTTGCGCGGAATGACGCCGTGCGCGCCGCCGGTGCGCGCGGGGTTGCCGCGGAAGGTGAAGACGCCCTCGTGCGGCGAGTAGGTCTCGGGGAAGACCTGCGCGTCGGCCAGGGGAACGCCGCCGTCGGCCAACACCTCGCTGGAGAAGCCGCCGTCCCGCGGGAGCGCGGCCAGCAGCAGCAACGCGAAGAGGCTCACCCGCGGCTCGGCGTCGTCGGCGGGTGTGCGGCCCTGTTCACGGAGGCGGATGCTGGCCCGGCGCGGGGCCGCTGGCAACGCGCGTCAACCGCGCTGGCGCATCAGGCCTTCCTGCGCGGTGGTGGCCACCAGCACGCCGGCGCGGGTGTAGATGCGGCCCAGCGCGAGCCCGCGACCGTTGACCGCCCGGGGGCTGGTGCAGCAGCCACTCGTCGGCGCGGAAGGGCGCGTGGAACCACACCGCGTGGTCGATGCTCGCCACCTGCATGGTGGGCGTCAGCCACGAGACGCCGTGCGGCTTGAGCGCCGCGGTGAGGAAGCCGTAGTCGCTGGCGTAGGCCAGCATCGCCTGGTGCAGCACCGGCGTGTCGGGCAGCTCGCCTGCGGCGCGGAACCAGACGTGGCGCACCGGCGGGGCGGGCGTGCGGTAGAAGACGTCGGGCTCGTCCACCACCCGCACCTCGATGGGGCGCTCGGCCAACACCCGCTCGCGGAGGAACTCCGGGAAGGCGTCTATCTGCCGGCCGTAGCGCTCGGCGTCGGTGGGCACTTCTTCCGGCGGCGGCACGCCCTCGGGCATCGGCTCCTGGTGGGTGAAGCCGCCCTCGGCCTTCTGGAAGCTGGCGGACATGTCGAAGATGGGGTGCCCGGCCTGGATGGCGGTGACGTGGCGGGTGGTGAAGCTGCCGCCGTCACGGGTGCGGTCGACGTCGTAGACGATGGGTCGGCTGACGTCGCCGGGGCGCAGGAAATAGGCGTGCAGCGAGTGCACCTGACGGTCCTGCGGCACGGTGTTGAGCGCCGCGAAGAGCGCCTGCCCGATGACCTGACCGCCGTAGACGGTGCCCCAGCCGGGGTCCTGGCTCTGGCCGCGGTAGAGGTTCTCTTCGATTTTCTCGAGCGAGAGGAGCTCGATCAGCTCGGCGAGGATTTTTGACATGGTGCAGCAAGTAACTCAGGCCGGGCGGGAGCGCACGCGTCAGTCGACCAACGGCGCCTCGGCGGCGAGGTGGTTGCCCGAGGCCTCCAGGCGGCGCAGCGTGGCGGTGAGCAGGGTGGTGTCGGGGCAGATGAGCAGCCGGGTCATGCGGCCCCAGCTCAGCTCCACCAGGTGGACGCCGCGCGCCCGGGTGCGCACGCCGTCGGTGCCGCTGTTGGTCTCCGTCCACTCCGCGGTGGCCAGGGTGCGCCACGGCCCGCCGCTGATGGCGATGCGCTCGAGCGTGAAGTGGATGTCGGGCATGAGCGCGTAGAGCCGCTGGTACCAGCGCCGGGTCAACTCCAGCGAGTGCCGCGCGCCGCCCAGCGCGTGCTCGCCCAGGAAGGCGTGCTCGAAGCGCGGCGCGAAGCCGGCGAGCACTGGCTCGGCGTCTCCGCGGTTCACCGCGTCGAACAGCTGGTGGATGCGCTTTTTGACGATGGCGTGGTACATGTCGTTGCTCGTTAGTTCATTGATTGAACCCACTCAAGTTCGTGGAGGGAGACGACATGCAGCGCACGCGGTTCTCGGCCATGCGGTGCAGCCTGGCGCGCAGCCTCGACCGCATCGGAGACTGGTGGACGCCGCTCATCCTCAGGGACCTCTTCCTCGGGGTGACGCGCTTCGACGAGCTGGTGGAGGACCTGGGGCTCTCGCGCAACCTGCTGGCGCGGCGGCTGCGGAGCCTGGTGGCGCGGGGGCTGGTGAGGAAGGTGCCCTACCAGCGCCGCCCGCTCCGGCACGCGTACCTGCTCTCCGCGGCGGGTGAGGCGCTGCTGCCGCCGTTGCTGGCGCTCACCGCGTGGGGAGACCGTCACGCGGCGCCTCCGGGCGGCCCGCCGCTGCGTTTCCGTCACCTGGGTTGCGGGCGCGACTTCGTGCCGGTGGTGGTGTGCTCGTGCTGCGGCGAAGCGCTGGAGGCCGCGGCGGTGGAGGCCCGGCCCGGGCCCGGAGGCGCCGCGGCGCGAGGGACCCGGGTGGTGGCGCGCCGGTTGGCGACGAAGGCGCGGTGAGCGGCCGCTCGCCGTAAGCTGGTCGCGCATGCTCGACGACGCCTTCTTCGCCCCGTTCCGCGCCGGCCTCGAGGCCGCGCAGCGCTCATTCTCCGCCAGGTTCCCCGGAGACTCGGGGGCGCGCCAGCCGGTGTCGGTGCTGTACGGCGGGGCGCAGCTGTTCTCGGAGGACACGCCGCGGAAGCTGGGCGCGCTGGCGCTGCGGGCGCTGCGGGAGTTCGCGCCGGACGCGCCCACCTTCGGCGCCGCCTTCGGGCTGTCTGCGCCGCTGGCCCCGCAGGTCTACGCGCGGGTGCTGGCCAAGCTGGAGCGCGCGCCGCTGGAGGACCTGCGCATCGACTTCGAAGACGGCTACGGGCACCGCAGCGACGAAGAGGAGGACGGCCACGCGCGCGCCGCCGGTGAGGCCTACGCCCGCGCCGCGCTGCCGCCCTTCTCCGGGCTGCGGGTCAAGCCGCTCTCGGCCGAGCTGGGCGAGCGCGCGGTGCGCACCCTCTCGCTGTTCCTCGCGCCGCTGCCGGCGGTGCCGCCGGGCTTCGTGGTGACGCTCCCCAAGGTGGTGTCGGTGGCCCAGGTGACGCTCTTCGTCTCTGCGCTCGCCGCGCTGGAGCGCGCGCGGGGCTGGGCGCCGGGCACGCTGCGCTTCGAGGTGATGGTGGAGGCGGCGCAGGGCCTCGTCGACGAGGCCGGGCGCGCGCTGTTGCCGCAGGTCATGGCCGCGGCCGACGGGCGCCTGCGCGGCGCGCACTTCGGCGCCTACGACTACACCGCCTCGCTGGGCCTCGCGGCGTCGGCGCAGACGCTGCACCACCCGGCCTGCGACGTCGCGCGCGCGCAGCTGCAGCTGGCCT
>CALNBU010000197.1 GCA_937875615.1 uncultured Archangium sp. | reverse complement strand
GCATCGCGCTGGGCCTGGTGCTGCTGACCGCGTCGTCGGTGTCCGCGCTCTCGACGCCGCGGGTGTACGCGCTGCGCTGGACGATGCGGGGCGGCTCGTCGGAGCAGCGCGCGCTGAGCGAGCGCTTCGATCTGGCGCTGAGGGCAGAGCTGGCGCGGCGCGGCGCCCGGGTGGTCGACGGCGCCACCCCCGCGCAGGCCATCACGCTCCAGCCGCGCATCGAGGTGCTGCCCGGGGCCCTCTCGCTCCGACTGGTGGGCGTGCGCGCGACCGACCAGTCGTTGCTGGGCACCATCTCCGCGAAGGCGGCGGGGGCGACGAGGGAGGCGCAGGTGAAGGCCCTGGCCGCGCACGCCGGCGCCGAAGCCGAGCAGCTGTAGCCGCGCCGGACCCGACGCTGCGTGTTTCGTTGCGCGCGTCCCGCGGAGGCCCTTAACAAGCGGCCCATGATTCAGGTGCGGGGCTTGCAGAAGCACTACCGGGTCCACCGGCGCCCGCCGGGCGTGAAGGCGGCCTTCAGGTCGCTCTTCAGGCGCGACTACCAGCTGGTGAAGGCCGTCGACGGCATCGACTTCGACATCGCGCCCGGCGAGTGCGTCGGGTTCCTGGGGCCCAACGGCGCGGGGAAGACCACCACGTTGAAGATGGCGTCGGGCCTGCTGCACCCCACCGCCGGTACGGTCACCGTCGACGGCCACACACCGCAGCGCCGCGAGGTGGCCTTCCTCAAGAAGATCATGCTGGTGATGGGGCAGAAGCAGCAGCTCCTGTGGGATCTCCCGCCGTCGGAGACCTGGGAGCTCAACCGCGCCATCTACGAGGTGCCCCGCGACGTCTTCAACGAGCGGCTCCGGGAGCTGACCGAGCTGTTGGAGCTGGGCGATCTCCTCGGCAAGCCCACCCGGCAGCTCTCGCTGGGCGAGCGCATGAAGTGCGAGCTCGCGGGCTCGCTGCTTCACGGGCCGAAGGTGCTGTTCCTCGACGAGCCCACCATCGGCCTCGACGTGTCGATGCAGGTGGCCATGCGCGACTTCATCCGCCGGTACAACGCGCGCTACGGGGCGACGTTGATCCTGACCTCGCACTACATGGACGACGTCACCGCGCTCTGCCCCCGGGTCATCGTCATCGACAAGGGCGTGCTGTCGTACGACGGCCGGCTCGACCAGCTGGTGCAGCGGGTGCGGCCCGAGAAGCGGGTGGTGCTGCGCTTCTCGACGCCGGTGTCCAACGCGCAGGTGAGCGAGCTGGGGACGGTGGTGAAGCACGAGCCCGCCGAGGCGGTGCTGCAGATCCCCCACGACGCGGTGAACCAGGTGGTGGCCCGCGCCCTCGCCGCGCTGCCGGTGCGAGACCTCAACGTCGAGGACCCGCCGCTCGAAGAGGTGATGAGCGAGCTCTTCGCGCGCAGCCGCGCCGCGCGGGAGGTGGCGTGAGGCGCGCGCTCCGGGTGATGCCTACGCTGCTGCGCGTAGGCTTCGCCGAGGCCGTGGCCTACCGGGCGGAGATGCTGGTGTGGGTCATCGCCACCACCATGCCCTTCGTGATGATGGTGCTGTGGACCACGGTGGCGCAGACCGCGCCGGTGGTGGGGCAGGGCGGAGAGGCCTGGGGCAGCGACAGCTTCATCGCCTACTTCCTGGCGGTCTTCGTGGTGCGGCAGCTGGTCTCGGCGTGGGCGGCGTGGGAGATTACCTTCGAGGTCCGCAACGGCACGTTGGCCATGCGGCTGCTGCGGCCGCTCCACCCGGTGTTCTGGTACGCGATGTCGAACCTCGCCTACGTGCCGCAGCGCGTGCTGGTGACCGCGCCCTTCATCGCCGCGCTGCTGCTCGGCTACGGCGCGCACGTGGCGCGAGACCCGGCGCTGTGGCTGGTGTGGGCGCTGTCCATCGCCGGCGCCTGGCTCATCGCATTCTTCGTCAACGTCGCGGTGGGGTCGGTGGCCTTCTTCGCCGACAGCGCGCTCAAGCTGATGAACGTGTACCTGGCGGCCTTCTTCGTGTTCTCCGGCTACCTCTTCCCGTTGGAGTTCTTCCCGCCCTGGCTGCGCGCCGTGGCCGACGCGCTGCCCTTCAGGTTCCTGGTCTCGTTCCCGGTGGACCTCATGCTGGGCCGGGTGACGCCCGCCGCGGCGTTGGAGTTGCTGGGCCTCGAGTACCTGTGGGTGGCGGGGCTGGGGACGCTGGCGCTGCTCATGTGGCGCTCGGGGACGCAGCGCTTTCAGGCCTTCGGAGGGTGACGTGCGCCGCGCCCTCTCGCTCCTCTGGTTGCAGCTGCGCACCTCGATGCTCCTCGGGGCGCAGTACCGGTTCGACTTCTTCCTCGACGCCATCACCGGCCTCTTCTGGACCGCCACGGCCATCATGCCGCTCTTCGTGGTGTACGGCGGCGCGACCCGGGCCGGCGTCCCCGGCTGGAGCTTCGGCGAGACGCTGGTGGTGGTGGGCTGCTTCATCACCCTGCAGGCGGTGCTCGACGGCGCCATCAACCCCAGCCTGCAGGCGGTGGTGGACCACATCCGCAACGGCACCCTCGACTTCGTGTTGCTCAAGCCGGCCGACGCGCAGTTCCTGGTGTCCACCTCGCGGCTGGAGCTGTGGAGGAGCGCCGGCCTGCTGCACGCCGCGCTGGTGTTCTTCATCGCCTTCCGGGAGCTGGGCCGCCTGCCGTCGTGGAGCGGCGTGGCCGCCGCGCTGGTGTTGCTGGTGGTGGCGGTGGTGCTGCTCTACTCGCTGTGGATCCTCGTCATCTCGCTCGCCTTCGTGGCGGTGAAGGTCGACAACCTCACCTACCTCTTCACCTCCATCTTCGACGCTGCGCGCTGGCCGTCGAGCGTCTTCCGGGGCGCGCTCAAGTTCATCTTCACCTTCGTGGTCCCCATCGCGGTGATGACCACCTTCCCGGCCGAGGCGCTGCTGGGGCGGCTG
>CALNBU010000196.1 GCA_937875615.1 uncultured Archangium sp. | reverse complement strand
GAGGTCCAACACCGAGAGTGGGACGGAACGCATGTCGGCTGCCTGTAACGCTGCCGCCGCCGGTGTGCGTGGTTCTTTCCTGCCGGGCCCCGGGTGTTAGCGTCGCGCGTCGCATGAAGATGTACATCCCGCCACCGGGTCAGAAGCCATCGCGCCGCGGCGTGCTCAAGAAGGGTCTCCTCGGCGGCGCGCTGCTGGCGGTGGGCGGCGGCACGTGGCTCTTCACCCGGCCCTCCGCCGAGCTGCCGTTGCCCGCGGGGCTCAAGGTGCTGTCGCCGCGGGAGTACGCGGTGGTGCACGCGCTGGTGTCCCGCTTCATCCCCTCGCACGCCAACTTCCCCGACGTGCACACCCTGGACACGGCGGTGGCCATCGACGGGATCCTGGCGCTGATGGAGGAGGTCACCCGGGACGAGCTCAAGCAGCTGCTCAACCTCTTCGAGAACGCGCTGCCCGCGTTCCTCTTCGGGCGCCGTCGGCAGGCCTTCTCCATGTTGCCCGCCGGCGAGCAGGACGTGGTGCTGGCGGAGTGGCGTGACAGCGGGCTGATGCTGCGCCGCACCGGCTACCTCGCGCTGCGCGGGTTGGCCATGGCGGCCTACTTCGGCAACCAGGCCACCTGGCCCTCGGTGGGCTACGCCGGACCTCCCAGGGGCCTGCACGACCCGGACGCGCCGGTGTGGAAGGGCGGCGCCGCGCCGCGCCCACCGGGCAACGGCTCGTGGGTCGAGCCTCCAGCCGGGGAGCCCACTCCGTGACCGCCGGCCGCATCTACACCTCGGAAGATCTGAAGGAAGACGTCACGCTGGAGTGCGACGTGTGCGTCATCGGCAGCGGCAGCGGCGGCGCGTGGACCGCGCACGAGCTGGTCAAGCAGGGGCGGCGCGTGGTGCTGCTGGAGGAGGGCGGGTACCACACGCGGCGCGAGTTCGACATGACCGAGGCGCGCGCGTTCCCCAACCTCTACCAGGAGCTGGGCAACCGCAGCACCGATGACCTGAGCATCACCATGTTGCAGGGCCGCAGCGTGGGCGGCGGCACCACCGTCAACTGGTGCAGCAGCTTCCGCACCCCGGACCGCATCCTCCAACGCTGGCGCGACGAGCACGGCGTCGACACCCTCTCCACGGAGGTGCTGACGCCGCACTGGGAGGCGGTGGAGCGCCGGCTGCACATCGCGGAGTGGCCGGAGTCGGCGATGAACGCCAACAACCGGGTGCTGTGGGATGGCCTGGGAAAGCTCGGTTACTCACGGGGGCTCATCCGCCGGAACGTCCACGGCTGCCTCAACCTCGGGTACTGCGGCATGGGGTGCCCCGTCGACGCCAAGCAGTCGATGCTGGCCACGGTGCTGCCCGACGCGGTGGAGGCGGGCCTCGAGCTCTACGCCAACACCTCGGCGCGGGTGCTCAACTGGGGCGCGCGCCGGGTGCAGTCGGTGCACGCCGAGGTGCTCGACGCGGCGACTCAGCAGCCCACGGGCGTGCGCGTCACCGTCAAACCGAAGACCGTGGTGGTCAGCGGCGGCGCCATCAACTCGCCGGGGTTGTTGCTGCGCAGCGGCCTCGACAGCGACGGGCGCGTGGGCTCGCGCATGTGGCTGCACCCGGTGGTGGCCACGCTGGCGCAGATGCCCTTCGAGGTGAACCCCTGGTCGGGCGCGCCGCAGGCCGTCTATTCGCACCACTTCTCCGAGCGCGGCGAGGGGAAGCTGGGCTTCTTCATGGAGGTGTCGCCGCTGCACCCCATGCTGGCGGCCACCGTCTCGGCGGGCACCGGCGCGCAGATCCAGGAGCTCTTCGCCGGGTTCTCGTCGCTGCAGGCCACCATCGCGCTGTGCATCGACGGGCTCCTCCCGGAGGAGACCGGCGGTCAGGTGCGGCTGCGCGACGGTGCGCTCGGTCGCTACTCGCTCACCTACGACTTCACCCCGGCGCTGTGGGAGGCCATCAAGGCGGCGCACAAGGAGACCGCCCGCCTGCAGTTCCTCGGCGGCGCGAAGAAGGTGCTGTCGCTGCACCTCGACCCGGTGGTGATGGAGAAGCCGGAGGATCTCGACAAGCTCGACCGGGCTCCCTGGGAGCCGTCGCGGCTGCGCATCTTCACCGCCCACCAGATGGGCGGCTGCGCCATGGGGAAGGACCCCTCGACCTCGGTGGTGGACCCGCACCTGCGCTACCACCCGATGGACAACCTGTTCATCGTCGACGGCTCGGTCTTCCCCACCTCGCTGGGCGTCAACCCGCAGGAGACCATCTTCGGCATCGCCCGCTGGGCCGCGCAGCACATCGGCCAGGCGGGGTGACCAGAGGCATACACCCACGCACCCGCGCTTCATGCGTTGCATCAGACGCGCTGTGCTAGAAAAGTTGGTCCGGTATGAGCGGCGAAACGCGCGTCACCAAGATCTCCAAGCTCAAGGACGTGCGTGCCAGCGGCGAGAGCTGCCTGGTGATGATCGCCGGTCCCTTCCTCGGCAAGAAGTACCCGCTCATCGACGACGAGCGCTTCACCGTGGGCCGCGAAGACAACAACTTCATCGTCATCGACATGGACAACGTCAGCCGCCGCCACGCCCAGGTGGAGCTGCGCGGCGGTCGCTTCTTCGTGAAGGACCTCCAGTCGACCAACGGCACCTACCTGAACGACGAAGAGATCCGCGAGGAGCAGCCGCTCCGCTCGGGGGACCTGGTGAAGATCGGCTCCGCCATCTTCAAGTTCCTCTCGGGCAACAACATCGAGCAGCAGTACTACGAAGAGATCTACTCGCTCACCATCAACGACGGCCTCACCCAGGTCAGCAACAAGCGCTACTTCCTCGAGTTCCTCGAGCGGGAGATGGGCCGCGGTCACCGCTACCAGCGCTCGCTCTCGCTGATGATGATCGACATCGATCACTTCAAGCAGATCAACGACGTCAACGGCCACCTGGCCGGTGACTACGTGCTGCGCGAGCTGGCCGCCGCCATCCGCCCGCGGGTGCGGAAGGAAGAGTGCTTCGCCCGCTACGGCGGCGAGGAGTTCGCCTACGTGATGCCCGAGTCGGGCGGCGAGAACACGCGCAAGCTGGCGGAGAAGATCCGCAGGCTGGTGGAGGACCACCGCTTCGTGTTCGAGGGCAAGGGCATCAAGGTGACGCTGATCAAGAGCGTCAATGGGCAGACCCATCAGCA
>CALNBU010000195.1 GCA_937875615.1 uncultured Archangium sp. | reverse complement strand
AAGCCGGTGGAGTTCACCATCGCGCCCACCGACGCCATCAACAAGCTGCTGCAGAAGACGGGCAAGACGGTGGCCGACGTGCAGACCTGGGAGATCAACGAGGCCTTCGCGGTGGTGAGCCTCGCCAACAACCAGCTGCTGAAGCTCGACCCCGCGAAGGTGAACATCCGCGGCGGCGCGGTCGCGCTGGGGCACCCCATCGGGGCGTCGGGCGCGCGGGTGCTGGTGACGCTGCTGCACACCATGAAGGACCACGACTTCAAGCGCGGGGTGGCGTCGCTGTGCATCGGCGGCGGCGAGGGCATCGCGCTCATGGTGGAGCGCTGAAGCGGCCATGAACAAGGTCGTCGCGTCGGCCGCAGAGGCGGTCAAGGACATCTCAGACAACGTCACGCTCATGGCGGGCGGCTTCGGGCTGTGCGGCAACCCGGAGAACCTCATCACCGCCCTGCATCAGAAGGGCGTGAAGGGGCTGACCATCATCTCCAACAACTGCGGCACCACGGACCTCGGCCTGGGCGTGCTGCTGGCCAACCGGCAGGTCCGGAAGATGGTCAGCAGCTACGTCGGCGAGAACAAGGTGTTCGAGAAGCAGTTCCTCTCCGGCGAGCTGGAGGTGGAGCTGAACCCGCAGGGGACGCTGGCCGAGCGGATCCGCGCGGGCGGGGCGGGCATCGGCGGCTTCTTCGTGCGCACCGGCGTGGGCACGGAGGTGGCGAAGGGCAAGGAGACGCGCGTCATCGACGGGCACGAGTACGTGCTGGAGTCTCCGCTCAAGGCCGACTTCGCCATCGTGCGCGCCTGGAAGGCCGACACCTGGGGCAACCTCGTGTTCCGCAAGACGGCGCGCAACTTCTCTCCGCTGATGTGCATGGCGGCGAAGGTGACCATCGTGGAGGCGGAGCACATCGTGCCGGTAGGAGAGCTGGAGCCCGACCAGATCCACGTGCCCTCGGTGTACGTGAAGCGCGTGGTGCAGTCGGTGGGTCTCAACAAGTGGGTAGAGCGCCGCACGGTGCGAAAGAAGGGCTGAGACGATGGCACTGACCCGAGAGCAGATTGCGCAGCGCGTGGCGAAGGAGCTGCGCGACGGCTTCTACGTGAACCTGGGCATCGGCCTGCCCACGCTGATCCCCAACTACATCCCCGAGGGGGTGGAGGTGGTGCTGCAGAGCGAGAACGGCATGCTGGGCACCGGCCCGTACCCCTTCGAGGGCGAAGAGGACCCGGATCTCATCAACGCCGGGAAGGAGACGGTGACCGCGCTCCCCGGGGCCGCGTACTTCGACTCCGCGGCCTCCTTCGCGATGATCCGCGGCGGGCACATCGACCTCGCGGTGCTGGGCGCCATGGAGGTCAGCGAGCACGGAGATCTCGCCAACTGGATGATCCCCGGCAAGATGGTGAAGGGCATGGGCGGCGCCATGGATCTCGCGGTGGGTGCCAGGCGCGTCATCGTCGCCATGGAGCACGCCACCAGGGACGGCGGTCACAAGATCCTCAAGGCCTGCAGCCTCCCGCTCACCAGCAAGCGCTGCGTGCACGCCATCTGCACCGATCTGGCGTGGCTCGACGTCACCCCCGAGGGGCTGCTGCTGCGCGAGCTGGCTCCGGGCGAGACGCTGGAGTCGGTGCAGAAGTTGACCGGCGCGCCCATCAGGGTGGCGGGCGAGGTCAAGACCATGGCGGTCTGACGCCCGGCGCGGGAGTTCTTCCCGCGCATGGGGACTGCGCATAGGATCCCGGCACCATGAGCGACGACGACAACGGCGCACAGCCGGTTCGCAAGGCAGAGCGGTTGCAGCACGAGCTGCTGGTGGCGTACCGCACCGTCGACGGCTTCATCACTGACTTCGCGGTCAACATCAGCCGCGGCGGTCTGTTCATCAACACCCGGAACCCGCTCTCGGTGGGCAGCATCGTGCGGCTCATCGTGTCGCTGCCCGACGCCGCCTTCCCGTTCGACCTCACCGGGCGCGTCATCCGCGTGCACGCGCCGGAGGCCGGCAGTGATCTCATCCCCGGCATGGGCATCGAGTTCGTCGACGTCGACGACGACAAGAAGGCCCGCCTGGCGAAGTTCGTCGAGAAGCTGCGCGCCGCGCTCCCTGATGATCCGCCGCTGAAGAAGTGAGGCTGCACGTCGATCGCCTCTCGAAGTCGGGAGAGGGCGTCTCTCAGCACGACGGGCGCGCGGTCTTCATCGCCGGGGCCCTGCCGGGCGAGGAGGTGGAGGCGGAGCTCCACGAGGAGGGCAAGGTGTTGCGCGGCGAGCTGCGCTCGGTGATCGCGCCCAGCGTCGATCGCCGGGAGCCGGTCTGCGCGCTGGCCACCACCTGCGGCGGCTGCGACTGGATGCACCTGCAGGACACCGCGCAGCTCCGCGAGAAACAGCAGGTGGTGGTGTCGGCGTTGGCGCACCTGGGCGGCATCGCGCCCGGTGACTACGCGCTGCTCCCGCCCATCGCCTCACGGGCCCACGTCGGCTACCGCCGGCGCGCGGTGCTGCACCCCACCGCGGGGCGCCTCGGCTTCCACGCGCGGAGATCCCACCAGCGGGTGGTGGTGGAGCGCTGCCCGGCGCTCACCGGCCCGCTGGCCTCGCTGCCGGCGCAGCTGGCGGACCGTCTGGCCCCGCTCCTCAAGGAGCTCGACGAAGCGCGGTTGCTGGAGTGCGAAGGCCGGGTCGCGGTGAGCCTGCACTTCAAGGCGCAGCTCAAGCCCCGCTTCCGCGACGTGGCCGAGGTGTGCGTCCGGGAAGGGCTGGTGGACGGCGTGGTGCTGCACCCGGCGGAGGGCAAGGGCGGCTTCACCACGGTGGGGCGCCCGGTGCTCGAGGAGGACGGCGTGCTGCATCGCCCGGATGGCTTCGCGCAGGCCAACGCGGAGGTGAACCGGGCGCTGGTGTCTCAGGCCATCGAGCTGCTGGAGCCAGGGCCGGAGTCGCGGGTGCTGGAGCTCTACAGCGGCAACGGCAACTTCACCTTCCGCCTCGCGCGGCACGCGAAGTCGGTGCTGGCGGTGGAGTCCTTCCCGCTGTCGGTCTCGCTGGCGCAGGACGCCGCCCGTCGCGCTGGAGTGCAGAACGTGCGCTTCGTGCAGGGGGACTCGGAGAAGATCGCGAAGGGCCTGGTGGGCGAGCGCGAGCGCTTCGACCTCCTGCTGGTGGACCCACCCCGCGCGGGAGCGCCGGGTGTGGGCGCCTGGGCTGGCGGGCTGCTGGTGTCGCGGGTGGTGTACGTGGCGTGCGACCCCACCAGCCTGGCGCGCGACGCGAAGGAGCTCGCGGCCTGTGGCTTCCGCCCGCTGGCGCTGCAGGTGGTGGACCTCTTCCCGCAGACACACCACGTCGAGGCGGTGATGGCCTTCAGCCGTTGAGCTTCGCAGGTGGGCGGGTGGGGCGCCCCCGGGCTGCGAGCCAGGCCGCCACCGCGACGCCGCCCATGACCGCGAAGACCAGGGCGTTGAGGAGATCGATGCTCTGCGTCCACTTCTCCGGCAGCAGCACCGTCTGGAGCGCCGGGAGAAACCCGAAGGATCTCGTCTCGCGCCAGCCCTTCACCGCGATCAGCAGCGCCGACAGCGCCAGGCTGCCCGCGCCGAAGGTCGCGCCCGCCAGCACCCCACCGCGGATCAACGCCCAGCGTCCCCAGGGCGGGCCGGGTGGCAGCGGCTCCACCGCGTCACCGGAGATCTCCTTCGGGTCCTGCCCCCAGGGGACGAAGCGGCGCAGCATCAGCATCCCCGGCACGCCGAAGGCCATGGTGAGGAGGAAGAAGTCACGCCACCCGAGCGCGTCGGCCATCACCCCCGCGGGCGGGCCCACGAAGGTGCGCGCCAGGCCCACCAGGCTCGAGAACAGCGCGTACTGGGTGGCCGGGAAGCGCTTGTCGGTCAGGCGCAACAGCAGCACCCCGAAGGCGCCCCAGCCCATGCCGCCGGTCAGCGTCTCGATGAAGATGGCCGACTGCAGCGGCGCGCTGAAGCGCAGGAGGGCGGTGTCTCCCACGGCCATCGGCCCCACCTCGCACTGGAGCGTGCCGGCGGACATGAGGCAGTCCCGGGTGCTGGCCTGGAGGCCCGGAGGCAGGGCCACGGTGATGACGGCCCGGCTCAGCGGATCCGGCCCGTGCTGCGTGACGGTGAGCGTGTAGTCGATGCGCGGCACGGACACCCCCGGCCTGGGGACGGCGGTGAGCGTCACCTTGGTGTTCCCGCCGTGACACGCGAGGGTGAC
>CALNBU010000194.1 GCA_937875615.1 uncultured Archangium sp. | reverse complement strand
TGAAGCTGGGCGCGGGGACGGTGGTGGGGCCGCACACCGTCATCGAGGGCCGCACCACCATCGGTGAGCGCAACCGCATCTTCCATCACGCCTCGGTGGGCGCGCCGCCTCAGGACCTCAAGTATGGCGGGGAGCCGACGGAGCTGGTCATCGGCGACGAGAACAGCATCCGCGAGTTCACCACCCTGCACACCGGCACGGTGGGCGGCGGCGGCGTCACCCGCATCGGCAACAAGAACCTCTTCATGGCCTACACCCACGTGGCGCACGACTGCGTCATCGGCGACGGCAACATCCTCCCCAACGCGGCCACCCTGGCGGGGCACGTGGAGGTGGGGAACTTCGTTCACCTCGGCGCGCTGTCCGCGGTGCACCAGTTCAGCCGCATCGGCGACCACGCCTTCATCGCGGGGGGCTCCATCGTGGTGATGGACGTGCCTCCGTACTGCATGGTGCAGGGCGACCGGGCGGAGCTGGCGGGCATCAACCAGGTGGGCCTCAAGCGGCACGGCTACACCGACGAGCAGCAGGCGCGGGTGAAGGAGGCCTACCGGGTGCTGTTCCGCTCGAAGATGGGCCTCAACGAGGCGCTCTCGCAGCTCCGCGAGGGGCTGGGTGAGCACCCGGAGATCGCGCTGCTGCTCGACTTCATCACCACCAGCAAGCGCGGCATCACCCGGTGAGCGCCGGGCGACTGGGGGTCCTCGCGGGCAACGGCCGGTTGCCGTTCCTGTTCGCCGAAGCAGCGCGGGCGCAGGGCTACACGGTGCACGCCGTCGCGCTCGAAGGTGAGGCCGACGCCGCGCTCGCCGGGCACGTGGCCTCGCTGGACTGGGTGAAGGTGGGGCAGGCCGACGGGATTCTGCGCGCGCTGCGGCGCCGGGGCGTGACGCGCCTGGTGATGGCTGGCGGTGTGGGGCGGGTGCGCTCGCTGACGCAGGCGCGACCGGACCTCGGCATGTTGAAGATCGCCGCCGGGCTGCGCAGCCTCCGCGACGACGAGCTGCTGCGCGGCATCGCGCGCTACTTCGAGCAGCACGGGGTGGAGGTGGTGGCGCCCACCGACTACGTGAAGTCGGTGCTCGCCGGGGCGGGGCTGCTGGCGGGGCCGGCGTTGACCGAGGCGCAGCAGCGCGACGTGACCCTGGGGCGCGAGGTGGCGCACGCGCTGGGGGCCGTCGACGTGGGCCAGACGGTGGTGGTGAAGGACGGCGTGGTGCTGGCGGTGGAGGCGGTGGAGGGCACCGACGCGTGCATCCGTCGCGCCGGACAGTACGGCGGTCCGGGGGCGGTGGTGGTCAAGCGCATGAAGCCCTCGCAGGACGTCCGCTTCGACCTCCCCGCCGCGGGCCCGGTGACGCTGGAGGTGATGCGCGAGGCCGGCGCCCGGGTACTGGCGGTGGAGGCGGGCCACACCGTGCTGCTCGACGCGACGTTGTTGTTCTCCGACGCCCGCTCGCTGGGCTTCTCCGTGGTGGGGTACTGAGAGATGGAAAAGCAGGGACGACTTCCGCGGCTGCTGCCGGTGGGCAGCGTGGGCTACTACCTCTTCCTCGCGGCCATCGCGGTGCTGGTGTTGGGCCCGCTGGGCGGCGTCACCGCCGCGTACATGAACTTCGCGCTGGGGTTCTTCGCGCCCAGCCAGGTGATGTCCGGCATCCTGGGCTCCTCCGTCACCTACTTCTATGGCGCGCAGGGCAAGCACGCCGCCAACTACATGCAGAGCATGGCCGCGTCGGTGGCGCAGATGGCGGCCATGGGCGTGTTGATTCAGGCCATGGTGTGGCTGGGCATGCCGCTGCCGCCCGCCTGGCAGCTCATCCTCTACTTCCTGTGCATCGGCATGTTCGGCGTGGGCGTGGGCATGCTGTACACGCCGATCCTCGTCGACAAGCTGCAGCTCACCTACCCCTCGGGCCTGGCGGTGGCGAACATCCTCCGCGCGTTGACCGACGTGCGGCTGCTCAAGAAGAGCGTGGGCACGCTGGGCGGCGGGCTCTTCGGCGGCATCGGCCTCTCGGTGGGCGTGCACCGGCTGGGCGCGATGCTGGAGGCGGCGAAGTCTCCCGGCGCGCTGTTGACCTGGGCGTCGAGCTTCTCGGCGGTGACCTTCGGCGGCGGGATGATCGTCGGCGCGCGCATCACCGCGTCGGCGGTGCTGGTGGCCTTCGCGGGCCTCAAGCTGACGCCGTGGCTCACCGAGCAGGGCTACCTCAACCCCGGAGACCCCTTCCGGAAGATCGGCTTCATCTTCGCGCTGGGCACCATCCTCGGGGCGGCGCTGGTCGACCTGACGCTGCTGGGCCGCGACGCGCTCAAGACCATGCGCTCGGCGCGCCCCACCTCGCCGGCCGACGAGAAGGGCCCGAAGACCAACGTGAAGCGGCTGCTGCTGTGGGTGGCCTTCTGGGGCGCCGCGCTGACGGTGGTGGCGACGCAGGTGTTGAACGTGCCGGTGGGCTGGGTGCTGCTAGCCATCGCGTTGGCCTTCGTCTTCCAGCTCATCAACGGCATCTCGCAGGGCATCACCGACCAGAACCCCATCTCCTCGGCCTTCGTGGTGACGGTGTTGTTGATGGGCCTGCTGGGCCTCAGAGACCCGCTCATCGGGCTCTTCGGCGGCTCGATTCTCCTGGTGAGCTGCACGGTGGGCGTCGACATGCAGCAGGACCGCTCGACCGGCTGGCGCCTGGGCTCCGACCGCAACATCCAGTTCCGCTTCCAGATGCTGGGCATCGTCTTCGGCGCGCTGCTGGCGGTGGTGATGACGCGGGTGTTCCTCGAGGGCTTCCCGGTGTTGAACGAGAACCTCTTCGAGCACCCGGAGCTGCGAGAGACCACCGCGCGCGGCTGGCAGAGCGCCATGACCTACAAGTTCGTGGGGGTGCTCAACACCCTGTCTCACGACCAGAGCCGGACGCTGGGGGTGATGGGCGTAGGCGTGCTGGCCGGGTTGGTCATCGAGGTGCTGCGCAAGGTCATCTTCCGGAGCGCGCGCTACCGGGCGTGGAAGGAGAAGAACCTCGGCACCAGGAGCGCCGACTTCGCGCTCGACGCGCTGCTGCTGGCGTCGCCCTACGCGTCGAGCTTCGGTGGCTTCGTCGACTTCGAGCCCAGCATCTGGTGGGGCCTGGGCGGCGTGGTGGGCAGCGCGCTGAGCACGCTGCGGAAGACGCCGAAGGTGGAAGACGGAGAAGCGCTGCCCGAGGACATGAGCAGCATCAGCCTGGTGGGCGGCGGCCTCATCTGGTTCGGGCTGCACCTGGAGGACACCTCCCAGGGCTTCCTCGTGGTGCTCGGCGCCTGCATGCTGTGCCTCGTGGGCCTGTTGGTGCTGTGCACGCTTCTCCTGCCCTCCCTCACCCACGTCCTCGGCCTCGCGAGCAGGAGCCCCGTGGCCCGCATGGCGCGCGAGATTGCCGGCAGCCCCGGACGCGCGAAGTCCTCGGGCG
>CALNBU010000193.1 GCA_937875615.1 uncultured Archangium sp. | reverse complement strand
CGCTGCAGGCCGCCGGCTGGCGCGCGGTGGTGTGCGGCGGCTTCACGCGCTTCGGGAGCTACGCGGTGGCGCGGGCCCTGCCGCTCGACACCGCGCGGGCGTTGGCCAGCCGAGAAGAGGAGCACGCGTTGATGCTGCAGACCCGGCTCTCGCGCCTGGGCCTCGAGGCCGACGCGCTGCAGTCGCTGGAGAAGCTGGGCGTCGACACCGTGCGTGGGCTGACGTCGCTGCCGCTGTCGGGCGTGCGGCGGCGCTTCGGGGCGGCCGCCGAGCGGCTGGTGCTGCAGGCCAGCGGCCGTCGCCCGGAGCCCTTCCAGCCGCTTCCTCCCGAGGTGCCCTTTGAGGCGCGCCTCGACTTCGACGAGCCGGCGCGCGACGTCAGCCAGCTGCTCTTCGCCTGCCTCCCGGCGCTGCGCGCGCTGCTGCGCTCGCTGTGGGCGCGACAGCTGGCGCTGCGCGCGCTGCAGCTCACCCTGTGGCGCGATGGGCTCCGGGAGCAGTCGCTCGCGCCGCTGGTGGTGCCGGTGGCCTTCGCGGAGCCGACCTGCGACGAGGGCCGCGTGGCCGAGCAGCTGCGGTTGACGCTGGCCCGCGTGCTGTCGGCGGTGCGCCCGGGGGAGGTCTCGCTGGGCGTGAAGGCGGTGCTGCTGGAGGCTGCTGGGGCGCCCGCGACGGCGGCCCAGTTGGCGCTCGTCGACCGCCCCCGCCGGGATCCCGCCGCCACCCGCCGCGCGCTGGAGCGGCTGCGCGCCACCTTCGGAGAGGACGCGGTGCTGACGTTGGCGCAGGGGCCAGGCCATCTCCCGGAGGCGCGCCTGCGGTTGACGCCGCTGTCGGACGTGCCCCCGCTGCCTTCACCCACCGGGGGCGAGGGGGTGCTCATCCGCCGGGTGCGCTTCAAGGCTGAGCCGCTGCCTCCGCGCCCGACGCGGGCGGCCGACGGCTGGCTGGTGAAGGGGGCTGCGGGTGGCCCGGTGGTGCGCGAGCACGGACCGTTTCATCTCGACGGCGGTTGGTGGCAGGGCGAGGTGCGGCGGCAGTACGTCTTCCTCGAGCTGGCGGGCGGAGCGCTCCTCTGGTGCTACTACGACGCGCTGCGCGCTCAGTGGCGCCTGCACGGCAGCGTGGAGTGAGTCAGCGCACGCGCCTGAAGACGGAGCGATTGGTGCGGCGGGTGCGGGCGAGGAGGGCGCCCTCACGCTTCACCACCGTGGTCAGGGTGTCGTCGTCGGCCATGGCCAGGGTGATCTCATGGCCGTTCACCATCACCGGCTGGTCGAAGGTCAGCCCGTGCTCCAGCACCCCCTGCTTCGACTGGTGGTCGAGCCAGCTGAGCTTGAGCACCAGTCCGCCGCGCTCCTTTTCGACCACCAGGGTGGCCTGCTTCGGCAACTGCTCCACGGCGTAGCTGGACTTCGCGAGGTCCAGCTCCCAGGTGCCGAAGAACTTCTCCCAGGGCTTCTTGACGGGGTTGGCCATGGCTCACCAGAAGGGATTCAGGTCGACCTTGTAGCCGCCGATCGAGAACTCACCGTCGGTCCAGTCGGCGAGGGTGTCGACGGCGTTCTTCGCGGCCTGTACCCCGGCGTCGGCGAGCGACGAGATGGCGTTGCCCGCGGCGGTGATGCCGGCCTTCGCCAGCGAGGTGAGCTGGTCGACGGCATAGCCCGCCACCTGACCACCGAACTGCGCGATGTCCTTGAGGGCGTCGATGCCGGCGTCGCCGAGATCCTTGAGGCCGTCGAGCACCGCCTTGCCGCCCTCGGACAGGTTGGTGGCCCAGGCCTTCGCCACCTCCTTGAAGGCGCTCACGCCGTCCTTGAGGAGATCCTTCGCGAAGCCCACGGCCCAGTCGGCGCGGGCGTCGACGAAGTCCCGGATGGCGGTGGCGGCCTTCTTCGCCGCCTCGCCGCCGGCGCGGGCCACGTCGCTGAGCGTCTGGCCGACCCACTCGCGCACCTCGCGCGCGGCGGCGCCAGGGTTCTGCGCGACGTACTTGAGGGTGTCCACCGCCGCTTCGCCCGCGTCCTTGAGGCCCTTGATGGCCGACTCGGCCAGCTCGAGGCCCTTGTCGCCCAGCGCGCGGATGCCGTCCCACGCCTTCTTCGCCAGCTCGCCGCCCTTGGCCAGCACGTCGGTGAGGGCCTGCTTCGCCGCGTCCGCCACCGCGCCCGGGTTGGTCGCCGCCCAGGTCAGCAGCTCGATGCCCTGCTCGCCGAGCTCCACGGCCCGATCCACCGCGCTCTGGATGCCCTGCTGGGCGCTCTCGATGAGCTGCTTCGCCGCCTCCCTGGCCGCGCCGGTGAGCTGCTCGTAGCCGGCCTGCACCGACTGCAGGGTCTCGACGGCGCCCTTGTAGAGGGCCTTGCCCGCCTCGGTGGCGAGATCGGCGCCCTTGCTGACGAGGTCGCCCAGCGCCTTGACCGCCATCTCTGCGGCGGGCCCGGGGTTCTTCGCCAACCACGCCAGCGTCTCCAGCCCGCGCTGCCCGGCGGCCTTCGCTGCGGAGACGGCATCGGAGACCACCTGCCTGGCCTGGTCGGCCAGCGCACCGCCGGCGGCGATGGCCTTGTCGAGCGTGTCGCGCGCGGCGTCGGCCACCGCGGCGCCGTACTTCGACGGGTTGCGCACCACGTCGGCCAGCGCGTGCAGCATCTTGCCGGTCAGCTCGAGCTGATCGCCCGCGGCCTCCGCCGCCGACACGCCGAGGTGCTCGGCTACATCGACCGCCCCCTTGGCCGCCGTCTCGATGCCCCACTGGGTGAGCTGCGCGGCGCCCTCGGGCCCGTAGTAGGCGGCCAGCTCCGCGATGCCGACCGGCGCGGTGGCCGCGGCGACGCCGAGGTTGACGGCCTTCATCCAGCCGGGCGCCTCGTAGTTCTCGGGGTCCGCGAGGTACTTCTCCTTCTCGGCGTCGAAGGCGATGTCGCCGGCGAGCTCCGCCGCGCTCAGCACCACGCTGACGCCGATGTCGACCGCCACGCCGACGCCGGTGAGATCCATCACCACGCCCGCGACGCCGTCGACCACGTTCAGCTTGGCCATGTTGGCGGCGAACATGCCGAGGTCGTTGTTCTTGCCGCGGAGCTCGCCGGCCTCCTGGCCGTACTTCACCGCGTCGATGGCGTTGGGGACCGCGCCCGCCAGCGGGATGACCTTGACCAGGTTCTTGAGCACCTTGGCGGCGACGTCGCCCGTCACCTTTACGCCCATCTTGCCCAGGGCGGCGTCGAGCACCTTGAGCGCCCCCGCGGCGACCTTGCTCCCGCCCTTGTCGGCGATGGGCTCCAACAGCTTGAGCGAGCTCTTCAGTGCGTCAGGGCCGAGCTGATCGGTGAACTTGACCAGCGACTTGAGCGCGTCGCCGTCGAAGTCCTTGATGATCTTGCCCAGGGTCTTCGCGCCGTCGTCGTCGAGCGTCGAGGCCAGCTTCACCAGCGACTCGGTGAGCT
>CALNBU010000192.1 GCA_937875615.1 uncultured Archangium sp. | reverse complement strand
GCGCAGGTGGTACTCGGTCGTGCCCAGACTCGACGCCAGCTCGTCGATGTCGATCTCCTCCGCCGACTCGCCGGGGAGGGTGCCGAGGCCATCGAGCGCCTCCTGCAGGGTCACCCGGAGACGCTCCAGCTGCTCCTGTTGCGCCCGGGCCCGCGTCTGCTGCCGGGTGGCGAGGGACTCCGCGTTCCTGGCCTCCGCCTCCGCGTCGGCGAGCCGCTGGCGCAGGCCGGAGATCTCGTCGGCGAAGGTGGTGGCCTGCGTGGTGAGCTGCCCACGGGAGGCGTCGAGGTCGGCCTGGGCGGCCTCCAGCTCGGTCTTGAGGGCGTCCAGCTCTCCGCGGACCTCCGCCAGCTCCGTCTCCATCGTCGCCCGGGCCGACTCGGCCTCCTGCTGGGCGCCGCGCAGGGACTCCAGCTCGCTCTCCAGCTCCGGCGCCCTGGCCTGCAGCGCGTCGAAGTCGCTCTGCAGGGTAGACAGCATCGCCGACGCCGCGCGCGCCTCTTCCTTGGCGGCGCTCAACTGTTGCTCGAGCTTCTTCTTTTCTCCCGCCAGCGCGTCGGCGCGCGTGTGGAGCGTCTCGAGCTGCGCGTCCTTCTTGGCGGTCTCCTCTTCGCCCTCGGAGCGCGCCATCTCCAGGCTGTTCTGCTTTTCCTGGAACTCGACCAGCTCCTGCTCCTTCTGGTTGAGCTCGTTCTTGAGGCGGAGGATCTCCTTGTCCTTCTTCGTCCCGGCCTCGCGCAGCGCGAAGACCTCCTTGTTGTCGCTCCGCCCCGACGACGCGCGTGACGCCGCGAGATCGGTGGCCTTCGACTCCAGCTCGCTCTCGAGCTCGCGGACCCGCGACTCCAGCTCGTCGGTGCGCGTTCGGGCGTCGTCGAGCGCGGAGGTCAGCTCCGTCACCTTGGCGCGGAACTCACGCGCCTCACCGCCGTCGAAGGTCGACGGCGACGACGTCGGCGGAGAGAAGTGGGTCACCACCGAGGTGCGCGCGGAGGCGGTGGGATCGACGGGCATGAAGCCCACCACGGTGCGCTCGTTGGCGACCTCTTCGATCTCGTCGACGGAGGAGAGGCTGATCTCCTCCTCCTCCTGAGGCAGCTCGAGGGGAGGTTGTTCCTCGAACAGCGAGTCGACCATCTCGAGGTCGGCCTCCACGCTCGCCTCTTCTTCCACCGGCTCGTCGAAGGACACTTCGGCGCCTTCTTCTTCGAGCAGGGACCCCGGGTCGAAGGCCTCCTCCTCGGGAGGCGGGGGCGGGGCCGTCTCAGGGAAGCCGATGAGCTTGCCCAGCGTCTCGGCCAGGGCGTCGCCGGTGAGCGGCTTGCCCAGGTATTCCTCGGCGCGGGTCTTGAGCTTCTGGTGCTGCGCGAACCCCTTGGGATCTCCGATGATGATCACCGGGAACTGCTTGAGCGCGTCGTCGCTCTTCAGCTTCTTGCAGATGATGTAGCCGTTCTGCCCCGCGTCGAGATCGACCGCGAGCACCACCGCGCCAGGCTGGCTCTGGCGGATGCGCTCGGGCGCGCCTTTGCCATCGGTGGTCTCGTCGACCTCGAAGCCCCGATTCTGCAGCGCGTCACGCAGCTCGGCGATGAGCGCGCGGTCCTTCTCGACGATGAGAACTGATTTCGACATGTGTGGAAATGGTACTTGAAAGCCGGCCTTTCCACACGGAATCCGTCAGGCGCGTGGCGCCACGGAGAGTCGCAGGCCGCTGCCTGTGGCGTCGATGGTGACCGTGTCTCCGGGGACGAACTCGCCGGACAGGAGCCGGAGCGCCAGCGGGTCCTGCACGTAGCGCTGGATGGCCCGCTTCAGGGGGCGGGCGCCGTACACCGGATCATAGCCCTCGTCGCCGAGGAACTCCCGGGCTCGGGGGGTGAGCTCCAGCGTCAGGCGCTTGTCGGCCGCCAGCTTGCGCAGCCGCGCCATCTGGAGATCGACCACCTGCGCGATGTCGTTCTTCTTCAGCGGCTCGAAGATGACGATCTCATCCACGCGGTTGAGGAACTCCGGCCGGAAGTGCGCCTTGAGCGCGTCCATCACCTCGCGGCGCGCGGCGGCGTCGATGCTCTGCTTCTCGGCCACCGCGTCCTGCAGCGCCTGGGCGCCGAGGTTGGAGGTCATGATCAGCACCGTGTTCTTGAAATCCACGGTGCGCCCCTGGCCATCGGTGAGCCGCCCTTCGTCGAGGATCTGCAGCAGCACGTTGAAGACGTCGGGGTGGGCCTTCTCGATCTCGTCGAAGAGCACCACCGAGTAGGGCCGGCGGCGCACGGTCTCGGTCAGCTGGCCGCCCTCGTCGTAGCCGACGTAGCCGGGCGGGGCGCCGATCAGCCGCGAGACGGCGTGCTTCTCCATGTACTCGGACATGTCGATGCGCACGATGGCGGCCTCGGAGTCGAACATGAACCCGGCGAGCGCCTTGGCGGTCTCGGTCTTTCCCACGCCGGTGGGGCCGAGGAAGATGAACGAGCCGATGGGCCGGTTGGGGTCCTGCAGCCCGCTGCGCGCGCGCCGCACCGCGTTCGACACCGCCTCCAGCGCCGCCGGCTGGCCGATGACCTGCTCTCCCAGGCGCTGCTCCATCTTCACCAGCTTCTGCAGCTCGCTCTCCATCAACCGGGCCACCGGGATGCCGGTCCACTTGCCGACCACCTCCGCGATGTCCTCCTCGTCGACCTCCTCCTTGAGGAACTTCTGCCGGCTCTGCAGCGCCTGGAGCCGGGCGTGGAACTGCTGCTGCTCCTTCTCGAGCGAGGGGAGCACCCCGAACTTGATCTCCGCGGCCTTGTTCAGGTCGCCCCGCCGCTCGGCCGCCGCCTGATCAGTGCGCGCGAGCTCCACCTTCTCCTTCACCGCGCGGAGCTGACCGATGGCCGCCTTCTCGGCGTCCCACTGGGCCTTCATGGAGGTGAAGGTCTCGTTGAGCTGCGCCAGCTCCTGTTCGATGGCCGAGAGCCGCTCGCGGCTGTGCGCGTCGGTCTCCTTCTTGAGGCCCTCGCGCTCGATCTCCAGCTGCATCATCTTGCGGCGGATCTCATCGACCTCGGTGGGCATGGAGTCGATCTCGATGCGCAGGCGCGACGCCGCCTCGTCGACGAGATCGATGGCCTTGTCGGGGAGGAACCGGTCGCTGATGTAGCGGTTCGAGAGGGTCGCGGCGGCGACGATGGCGGAGTCCTGGATACGCACGCCGTGGTGCACCTCGTAGCGCTCCTTGAGCCCGCGGAGG
>CALNBU010000191.1 GCA_937875615.1 uncultured Archangium sp. | reverse complement strand
TAAGACAGGATTTTCGAGAGAGCCATGACTGAGGAAAAGAAAGCCGTTGCCCCGGTGGTCGTCGTCAAGCGCGCAGGTGGTGCCGTGGAGACGAAGAGCGCTGAACCCGTGAAGCCAGCCCGGGCCGAGAAGCCCCCCGAGGCCGTCGCCGTCGCCGTGGCGCCGACCGTGCGCCCCGGTCCGTCGGTGGCCGACGAGGTGCACGAGGTCGAGAGCTTCGAGTCGATGTTCGAGAAGAGCGCGAAGGACGGCGGTGTGCCCTCGCGCAAGCACCTCCCCCGGGTGGGCGAGAAGGTGAAGGCGAAGATCTTCCAGCTCGGCGCCGAGACGGTGTTCGCCACCATCGGGCGCTCCGAGGCGATGATCGACCTCGACGAGCTCAAGGACGACGAGGGCATCCTGCGCTTCGGCGTGGGCGACGAGTTCGAGGCCTTCGTGACCGAGACCGGCGCGCGCGGCATCACGCTCTCGCGCAAGCTGAGCCGCGGCGCGGCCTCGCTCTCGATGCTGGTCGACGCGAAGCACAGCGGCCTGCCGGTCGAGGGCCTGGTGGTGGCGGTCAACAAGGGCGGCCTCGAGGTGGCGGTGGGCGACGTGCGCGCCTTCTGCCCCACCAGCCAGGTCGACACCCGCCTGGTGAAGCTCGAAGACTTCGTCGGTCAGCGCCACACCTTCCGCGTCACCGAGGTGAAGGAGAAGAAGGTGGTGCTCTCCCGGCGCGCGCTCGTCGAGGAAGAGAACAAGGTCAAGGCGGCGGAGCTCAAGAAGACGCTCTCGGTGGGCAAGGTGCTGGCGGGCCGCGTGGTGAACGTGCAGGCCTTCGGCGCCTTCGTCGACCTCGGCGGGCTGGAGGGGTTGATCCCCGTCAGCGAGCTGAGCCACACCCGCATCGGTCACCCCAGCGAGGTGGTGGAGGTGGGCAACGAGGTCGAGGTGGAGATCATCCGCCTCGAAGACGCCGAGCCCAACTCGCCCGACAAGAGCAAGCGCAAGGACCGCGTCACGCTCTCGATGCGGGCGCGCCTCGAGGACCCCTTCAAGAAGCTGCTCGAGACGAGCGTGAAGGAGGGCGCGCAGCTCAAGGGCAAGGTGGTGCGCCTGCAGCCCTTCGGCGCCTTCGTGGAGCTGGCGCCCGGAGTCGACGGGCTCATCCACGTTTCGGCCATGTCCGAGCGCCGCATCGCGCACCCGCGCGACGTGCTGAAGGTGGGCGAAGAGATCGAGGTGAAGGTCGAGAAGATCGACGAGGCCGACAAGCGCATCGGGCTGCGGCTGGTGAAGGACGGCGTGGCCATCGGCGACGGCGTGGCGACCTCGGCGTCCGGCGAGGTCGGGGTCGAGGGCTCCACCGACGTCAGGGTGGTGCGCGCGCCCAAGCCGAAGCGCGGCGCGGTGGTCACCGGCAAGGTGGTGCGCATCGAGCCCTTCGGCGTCTTCATCGAGTGGGACGGCTTCAGCGGCCTCATCCCCGCCAGCGAGACCGGCACGGAGCGCGGCACGGACCTCAAGCGCACCTTCCCCATGGGCAAGGAGCTCAAGGCCGAGGTCATCGAGGTGAACGGCGAGAAGCTCAAGCTGTCCATCACCGCGGCGCAGCGCAGCGAAGAGCGCGCCGACCTCAACGCCTGGAAGGCTGACCAGGCGAAGACGGTCCAGTCGGCGGGCGGCTTCAACTCGCTCGCGGACAAGCTCAAGGGCCTGAAGCTCTGAGCTGACGCACCGCCGCGCCCCCGCACTTTTGGTGCGGGTGGTGCGGCGCTCGCCA
>CALNBU010000190.1 GCA_937875615.1 uncultured Archangium sp. | reverse complement strand
GACACCCGCCGCGACGACAAGCGGCTCATCGAGCGCCTGGCGTGGATGGTGGAGAACGCGCGCACCCCCGCCCTGTTGACCTCCGGGAGCGGCCAGACCCTCGGCGCGGCCAGAGATGGGCTGCGCAAGGATGCGGGGACCTTCATCATCTCCGCCACCGCCACCTCGCCGGCGCTCAACTCCGCCTTCGTCACCGACCGCAACGTGTGGCGCGTGGCCCCCGACGACACCCAGCAGACCCGGGTGCTGCTGAAGCTGGTCCAGCGCGACTTCCCCGATGCGGGCGGCGTGAAGGTGGGCGTGGCGTGGGAAGAGACGCCCTACGGAGAGGGCCTGGGCCAACCGCTGGCGCTGGCGCTGCGCGGGGCCGGCTACACGGTGCAGGAGTCCTCCTGGCGCCCCGGCTCCAGTGGCACGCTCCCCTCCGCGGTGACGCTGGTGGCCAACTTCGCGCCGCACGCCACCGTGCTCATCACCTTCCCGCCCGACGTGCGCAACTTCGTGGCCCAGACCCACGGCGAGCCCGGCGCTACCACCTGGCTGCCCACCCACCGCTGGTACTTGAGCGACGCCGCGAAGGACCCGGAGGTCGCGCTCGGCGACGCGGGCGTGTTGCTGGAGGGTGCCTGGGGCACGGCGCCCTCTCAGGGCAAGGGCAGCTCCGCCGCCTTCGGCCCCTTCAGCGCCGCGTTTCAGCTCCGCTTCCCTCAGCGCGGAGACCCGCTGCGCTACTCCTTCACCTCGCACAGCTACGACGCGGCCTGGGTGACGATGCTGGCCGCGGCGTGGGCCAGCCGAGACGACGGAGACATCACCGGGCCGCGCATGGAGAGCGCCGTCGCCGCGCTGCAGCGGCCAGAGGTGGGCGTGCCCCTGACGCCCAACCACTGGACCGAGCTCTCCAACAACCTGTCGGGCGGCTTCGGCACCAACATCGAGGGCACCTCCAGCCCGCTGGAGTTCAGCCTCGACGGCGGCAGCCCTTCGTCGCTCTACGAGCTGTGGCGGGTGCGCGACGGCGGCATCGTCTCCGAGACCGACGTCTCGCCCTGACGACGCGGGCAATGTCTCCAGTGGAGACTTTGAGCGCCGCCGGTTACAGGTCCGGGTATGGACGAGCTGCTGACAGCCAGACCCGCGGGCCCCGGAGAGTTCCTCACCACCTTGCCCGATGGCTGGCACCAGGGGCGGGGGCTGTTCGGCGGCCTGCTGACCGGGCTGATGACGCGGACCCTGGAGACCTTCGTGCCCGGCCGGCCCCTGCGCTCGCTGACGGCGGAGCTGTTCGCGCCCGCCCAGCCCGGCCCGGCGACGCTGCGCGTGCAGGTGCTGCGCGAGGGCAACGCCGTCACCACGGTGTCGGTGGCGCTGCTGCAGGGCGACATGGTGGCGCACGGCGTCGGGGTGCTGGGGCAGACGCGCGTCACCGACCGGGAGCGCATGGAGCTGACCCCGCCGACGCCCGGCGACTGGTCTCAGTCGGAGGTCCTGCCCATCGAGCCGCCGCTGGCGCCGGAGTTCTCCCAGCACTGGGAGTTCCGCCCCGTGCGCTACCTCCCGCTCGGCGACGAGGGCGTCTCTGCGGCGGAGGTCTGGGTGCGCCCGAAGTCGCGCGGCGCGCGCCGCGACACCGCGTACCTCGCCTGCTGCGCCGACGCCTGCTGGCCCACGCTGCTGGCCACCGAGGCGCAGCCGCGGCCGATGGCCACCATCGCCTTCACCTTCCAGCCCTTCCTCCACAGCCTCGAGGGGCTCGACCCCGAGGCACCCTACTTCCATCGGGCGCGGTTGGTGGCCGCCACCGACGGCTACGTGGTGGAGTTCCGCGAGCTGTGGAGCCACACCGGCAGGCTGCTGGCGCTCAACCAGCAGACCTTCGTCATCATCCGGTGACGCGCGCCACCCACGCCACGAAGGCGGTGGCCACGTCGCGCTCGTGGGTCGGCGCGCGACCGCGCAGGCTCTCCAGCGAGTAGCGGAAGTGGCAGCCGCGGTCCGAGGGCGTGAAGGCGGCGAAGCCCGAGACGCCGTCGCGCACGCCCGCCGAGGGCACCCAGCGCACCCGGTACGCGGCCTCGTCGTAGGCGTAGACCAGCGCGTAGGAGAGGCGCTCGCCGAACTCGTAGCTCACCTCCAGCGGACGACCGCGCGCGTCGACGCGCACCACCTGCGCCTTCTTGAGGCCCGGCATCCACAGCCGCGCGTCCTTCAGGTCTACGAAACGGGCGAAACAGACCGGGGCAGGCGCAGGCAGCTCGACTTCAAACATGGTGCGAGGGCGGGCTTGTAGTCGAAGGCCCCGGCCCCGACTGTGACGGCTGTGTGACGATGGCGCTGCGCTATACGGCGCCAGCGTGCGCCGCCTCGACCAACTGCTCTCTTCGCTTGGCTACTGCAGCCGCAAGGAGGCGCGCGCCTGGTGCGGCGCCGGACGAGTCCGTGAAGGCGACGCGGTGCGGGCAGACGCCGGCGCGCGCGTCGACCCGACGCGGGTGACCGTCGACGGGCTGCCGCTGGAGTTCCCCTCCGGGCTGACGGTGCTCTTCCACAAGCCGGTGGGGTTGGTGTGCAGCCACGACCCGCGCGATGGGCGCCGGGTGTACGACGCGCTGCCGGCGCGGTGGCTGCTGCGCACGCCGCGCGTCACCAGCGTGGGGCGCCTCGACAAGGACACCTCCGGGCTGCTGGTCATCACCGACGATGGCGCGCTGGTGCAGCGGCTCACCTCGCCCAGGCACCACGTCGACAAGGTGTACGAGGCGGTGCTGGACCTCGACGTGCCCCCCGCGCTGGTGGAGCGCTTCGCCGACGGCATCGAGCTGCACGAGGATGGTCAGGTCGAGAAAACACGACCGGCGCGGCTCCAGTTGTTGGAACCGCGCCGGGTGGAGCTCACGCTCCGGGAAGGTCGCTACCACCAGGTGCGACGGATGTTCGCCGCCTGCGGGCTCACCGTGACGGCACTCCACCGCACACGCTTCGGCCCGTGGAGCCTGGAAGGGCTTCCGCCCGGCGCCTGGGCCGAGGTCAGTGCGTGACCTTGAACTCGACGCGGCGGTTGTGCTGACGACCCTCGTCGGTCTCGTTGGAGTCGACCGGGTTCTCCTGACCGAAGCCCACGGCCTCCAGCTTCTCCGCCGGCACGCCCTTCGAGACCAGGTAGTTCTTCACCGAGTCCGCGCGCTGCTGCGAGAGCGACTTGTTGAAGTCGGCGTCGCCGGTGGAGTCGGTGTGACCCTCGATGGTCACCTTGGCGATGTCGCCGGTGCTCTTGATGATGACCGCGATCGCCTCGAGCAGGTCGTGCGACTCGTGGTCGATGTCGGCGCTGCCGGTGTCGAACTTGATGGCCTCGTTGATCTTGATGGCGTCGCCCGTGTACGAAATCAGGCTCGACACATCGCGGCCCTTCTTCGTCTCGGACTTCTGGCTGGCGCAACCGACGACGACCAGCGCGAGGGCAGCGGCGAGAACAATCTTCAGCTTCATGTGACCTTCTTTCATTGGGTTGAATGGCTCGAACAGCCGACGGCGGCTTATCAACCCCGCGCATGGCGAGGAGCGAATTCACGCGACGCAGGCGTACTTTGCGACACTGTCTCACTTTGCTGCGGGTGCTATGGGCGAGGCGGTGTTGCTCCACCACGAGTTGCTCACCACGCCCGGCGTCGCTGCGGCCCGCGTCGTCGTCTTCCTGCACGGCATCCTGGGCACCGGCGCCAACCTGCGCAGCCACGCGCGGCGCCTGCTCTCGTCGCTCCCGGACACCGCGGCCCTGCTGCTCGACCTGCGCGCCCACGGCCAGTCTCAGGGCGCCGAGGGCGAAGACACCGTGGCCGGCGCCGCCGCCGACGTGGTGGAGACGCTGGCCCACGTCGGGTTGCCGCCGCACGCGGTGGTGGGCCACTCCTTCGGCGGCAAGGTGGCGCTGGCGCTGACGCCGCTGCTGCCGGAGCTGGGGCACGTCCTGACGCTCGACTCCGCGCCGGGCGCCCGACCCGACGCGCGGGGGAGCGAGGCCACGGTGCGGGTCCTGCGGCTCCTCGAGGCGCTGCGCGGGCCCTGGTCTTCGCGCGAGGACTTCGTGCGCGAGGTGGTGGCGCACGGCGAGTCGACGATGCTGGCCTCGTGGCTGGGGATGAACCTCGTGCGCGGTGAGGCGGGCTTCGTCTTCACGCTCACGCTCTCGCGCATCGGGGCGCTGCTCGACGACTACTTCCACGTCGACCTGTGGCCGGTGGTGGAGCGCGCCGCGGCGTCGCGACGCGGCCCGCGCCTGCACCTCGTCATCGGCACGCGCTCGCAGGTGTACGAGCACGCCGACCGGGTGCGCGCGCAGCAGCTGGAGTCGGAGAGCGCGGGCTTCGTGACGGTCGACCTCCTCGACGCCGGACACTGGGTGCACGTCGAGGCCCCGCAGGGCGTCGCCGAGGTGCTGCAGCGCCGCCTCCAACCCGGCGCCTGACCTCAGCGCGCCAGCTGCAACCCGGAGCGGGTCTGATGCACGCAGTCCGACGCCTCCGCGTACCACTCCACCGCCCCGCCCTGCAGCGGGAGCGCCACCGACGCGCGCCCGCCCGACACCGCCGCGGTGCCCACCGGCAGGAAGGCGCCGGTGCCCGCGCCCTTGAGGTCCACGTCGAGCGAGAACTGGTTGCGCGCGTCGGTGTACGACGCGTTCAACTTCGGGCTGTAGCTGCGCACGTGCAGCTTCTGCTCCGACGGAGAGAAGCGCCAGATGCGCATGAAGCCGGCGCCTCCATTGGTGCGCGACTGCTCTCCCACCAGCGGCCGGGTGGGGTCGGCGGGGTCCGGGAAGCAGCGCTGGTAGTCCGACAACATCGAGTGGATGACGTTGCCCTGGTGCGTGTCCGTGCGCCGCGCGTCGACCGAGACGTGCCCCGAGGCCATCAGCTGCACGTTGTCCACGTCGCGCAGCGCTCCGTAGATGGCGCTGCCGTGGTCGCTGAAGTTTCCGCCACCGGTGACGATGTAATGTGAGGCCACGATGCCCAGCGCGGCGGGCCGCGACTCGAACACCCGGCGCCCCCAGGCCAGCACCTCGGACGACGGCGTCTCGTTGTATTGGAAGTTCAAGACGATGATGTCGAGGTCGCCGGCGCGGAAGCGCACCCAGCTCTCGTCGTTGTCTCCGTCGTAGTTGCCCCCGTAGTACGAGCGCCCCTGGTAGCGGGACACGCCGAACACCCGGTTGGCCTCCACGGTGGCGTCGGCCTGGTTGCGCGGGAACTGGTCGTGGTTTCCGAACACCAGCCCGTAGGGGATGCCGTCGGGGTACCCGGGCTCCGAGACGGACTCCAGTATCTCCATCGCCGCGCTCGCGCGCTGCCACTGGGCGGGCACGTCGGCGTTGTTGATGATGTCGCCCACGTGGAAGACGCCCACCACGTTGTCGCTGTGCCGATGGTCGACGGCCCACTGTGTCTGGGCGCTGAAGTAGCTGGGGTCGTCGGCCTGCGGGCGGTCGGGCGCGGCCGCGTTGCGCGTGTAGTACTGGCTGTCTGGCAGCACCACGATGGTGAAGTCGTCGGCGGCGGTCAGCGCGCGCGCATAGAAGGTCACCGCGGTGCCCTCGGCCGCGTCGAGCTGCGCCTGGAGCTGGCGTGCGCCGCCGCCCGACGACGTCAGCGCCTCGAAGCGCGGCGCGGCCCCCTGGTCCAGGCGCGCGCCCGGCGCCACGAAGCCCGCCGCCACCCCGTCTCCGTGGTTCTCGTGGCCGCTCGCGTCGAGCACCTCGCCGTCGCCCTCGTCGAGGTGGAAGTGCCCGGCCAGCCCCAGCAGGCTGGGCGCGGTGGTGTCGAGCTGCGCGCGCAGCTCCGCCTGGCTCAGCGCCCGGGTGTAGACGCGCACCTCGTCGAGCGCCCCGAGCAGCGCGCCGGCCCGCACGCCCGTGGAGTTGAGCGCCACCCCCAACCCGAAGTGCTGAATGGAGTCGAAGCGCGGCGTGGCCGTCTCTGCCCGCTCGGCGTCGAGGCGCCCGTAGACGTACAGCCGCAGCGCGCTGCCGTCGAAGGTGGCCGCCACGTGGGTCCAGCGGCCCCGGGGAATCTGGGTGGTGCCCAGCAGCGGGTGGTTGGCGCCGGTGGCCGCGTCTTCGAAGTCGACGCCCAGCACCTCGCCCACGAAGCCCAGCGCGTAGTTGCAGTCGACGTTGGTGCCGTCGCTCTCGCCCCGCCCCTTGGTGATGATGGGGACGTGCCGGATGCCGCCCACGCCGGTGCTGGCCTCCCGCCCGTCGCCGTCGCGGCGCACCCAGGCCTCCAGCGTGAAGCGGCTGGCGCCGAGGTCCGGCGCGGGGCCCATGCTGACGCCCCCGGTGCCGTCGAAGCGCAGCGCGCTGGTGCTGAGGACAGGCGCGGGTCCACAGTGCCCGGCATCGGCGGGGCCCGCGTCGGCCGCGTCGCCGGCGTCCACCACCTGGTGCCCGCCCGCATCCACCGGGCCTGCGTCGAGGGACCCGGCGTCGGCCCGCGCGACGCCCGCATCAAGCTCCCCCGGCACCTCGACCTGACAGGCCGTCACCCACAGGGCGACCAGCACCACTCGAATACCCTGGCTGTTCACGCCGGGCACCCTACCGGGCCGCGCCCCGCGCGTGCAGCCACCGCCCCGGAACGAAACCTGGACGCGTCAACGACGCAGCCAGGTGCGCAGCGCCCAGGCCAGGAAGGTGGTGCCCCACAGCGCGTACCCCCACCCCGGCGCCGGGAGCTCCACGAGCACCGTCACCCCCAGCAAGGCCGTCATGGGGACCGCCGCCACGCGCGCCACCTCCAACTGAGGCGACGCCTCGGCGCCCGCGAAGCGCACCAGCCAGCCGGTGGTCGCCACCGCCAGCACCGTCAGCGGCGCGGCCAGCACGCTCAACACGAGGTCGACCTTCCCCGACCGCGGGGCGATGAACTCCCTGGCCACGGAGAGGAAGCTGCGCGGCGATGGCGCGACCACCTCGAGCAGCGAGCGCGCCTCTTCAGCGGTGAGCTTCTCGAGCTTCGCGCCCGCACGCCCCGGCTGCACCGCGCCGCAGTGCGGACATCGCTGCGCGAGGTGGAACATCCAGCGCTCGCACTTCACACACCTGACGCGCTCGTCGCTCATCGTGCAGTGAGCGCTCTACTCCGTCTGCGGGGCCGGAGTACGGTGCGCCGCGATGCCCTCCCCCCGCGTGGTGCTGGTGCTGGAGCCACGGACCGACCCGGCCCCGGTGCTTCAGGCCGTGCGCCGCTTCGCGCCCGGGTGGGAGACGCTCCACCTGGTGACCCTCGACGAGGCCGCGCCCGCGCTCTGGGAGGCGGTGCAACGCGAGGTCCACGGCGCCGCTGGCGCGCTGTCCGCCGAGACCCTCTTCGACCTCGCCCGGCTCCCGGAGGTGGCCGCCGCGCACGCCGCCACGCTGGTGGTGGCCGGCCCCTGGCCTTCGCGCAGCGCCACCAGCCGCGCGCTCGCCCTGCAGGAGCTCGCCTCACCGAACGGCGTCGACGTGCTGAGCGTCGGCGGTCAGGTCTCCGCAGCGCCGGTGCGCACCGGCCTCGCCGCGGTGTCGCTGCACCTCAGGTCCACCACCCTGGCGCTGACCACCGCCCGCCTGCGCGAGGTGCCCGACCTCCAGCGGGCCCTGGTCTTCGTCCGCGGCGCCGAGCCCGCCCAACTGCAGGACCTCGAGACGGTGCTGGGCGCCCTGCTGCCCTCGCTGCCCCTCGAGCTGCGCCCGGCCACCACCGCCCTCGCCGAGCGACTGCCGGGCCTCGGCGCGGAGCTGCTGGTGGTGGCCACCGATGACCTCTGGAGCCCCACCCGGACCGCGCTGGCGCTCCGCTCGGCCAGCGCCCTCGACCACGCGCCGTGCCCGGTGCTGCTGCTCCACCACGGGGCCGGCGACGAGCTGCTCACCCCTTCGCTGTGGGCCACCGACCTGCTGCCCGGGACGGCCCCCCAGGTGACGGTGGTGCTGGAGCGCACCACGCTGCGGGGCCGGGAGACGCTGGCCGCGGACGAGACCTTCCTGCTGGTGGGCGCCGAAGCGCACGGCGCGCTCCCTCACCGCCACGGCGTGCTGGACGTGCCCCGGGCGTGGCTCCCCGAGGGCGCGCAGCGCGTGGCCTTCGTCTCGACCCGCTCGCCCAGCGCGGTGGCGCAGGCGCGCGTGCTGGAGGGCCGCCGGCTGCTCCTGGTCGACGCCCGCGCCACCGACGAGGCGCTGACGGCGCTGGAGCCCTTCGCCGCCACGCACACCGTGGTCTTCGTGCGCCTGCGCGCGCACGAGACGCTGGAGCAGACGCGCACCCGCCTCTCCGCGGCGGCGCCCTGGCACACCTTCCTCCTCGACGGCAGCGCGCTCCTCGACGATGGCGGCGCGGGCGACGTCCCCGAGGCGCTCGATGGGCTCCGGCTGTGGCGGTTGGCGCGCCGGCTGGGCGTCGAGGCCTGGCCACCGGCCCCCGCCGCGGTCCGACGCGCGGTGGAGGGCGGGCACCGCGTGGCGCTGCAGCTCGACAACCAGGGCGAGCGCGAGCGCCTGCTGACGTCGTTCCAGCACGCGCGCGAGCGCATCAGCGCCCAGTGCTACATCGTCGACGTCGACGAGGTGTCGGTGGCCTTCATCGAGGGGCTGCGGAACGCCGCGCTGCGCGGCGTGGCGGTGCGGGTGCTGGTCGACGCGCTCTACAGCCGCCACGACGTGTACGGCACCCGGAACCCGGTGCTGGCGCGCCTGGAAGACGTCGCCAACGTGGAGGTGCGGGTGACCCACCCGCTGGAAGGGCTCCCCTCGCTGGTGGACCTCAAACAGCGCAACCACCGCAAGTTGGTGGTGGTCGACGGCCGCGAGGCGACGCTCTCGGGACGCAACCTCGGCGCCACGTACTACCGGGGCTTCGACGAGGCGACGCTGACGCCCGAGAGCCCCTACCGGGACGTGCCCTGGTTCGACGCCAGCGCG
>CALNBU010000189.1 GCA_937875615.1 uncultured Archangium sp. | reverse complement strand
CGGAGCTCATCCAGGTGCCGGCCGAGACCTGGACCTGGGTGGACTTCCCGGGCACGTTCTGCGGCAACGGCGCCGCGACCGGCATCGGCGTCAACTTCAAGAGCAACAGCACCGACCTCGTCATCTACCTGGCCGGTGGCGGCGCCTGCTGGGACTCCCTCACCTGCGGTCCGCTCAACACCGCGGTCAACATCAACAGTGGCTACACGGCCACCAGCTTCGCCTCCGACACCACCGTGCAGGCGCCCCCGTTCCAGCGCGCGGCCAGCACCAACCCCTTCCGCGACATGAACTACGCGTACGTGCCGTACTGCACGGGCGACGTGCACTCCGGCGACGCCGTCACCGCGCACCCGGGGACGGTGGTGCTGGGACAGACGGTGCCGGCCAAGACCGTGCACCACCGCGGCGCGCACAACCTCCGCCTCTTCCTGGCGCGGCTGGCGGCCACCTTCCCCAACGCGACCCGGGTGTTCATCTCCGGCTCGTCGGCGGGCGCGTTCGGCGCGCAGTTCAACTACCCGCTGGTGGCCGACGCCTTCCCCAACGCCGAGGTCCACGTCTACGCGGACTGCGGCCAGCTCATCAATCCGTCGGGCACGCTCGGCGCGACGTGGAATGCGGCCTGGAACCTCGACGTGCCCGCCAACTGCGCGGGCTGCGCGGCCGACTTCTCGCTCTTCCCCGGCTACCTCTCGGAGACCTACCCGTCGAGCCGCTTCGCGCTCCTGGCCTACACGCAGGACAACACGCTGCGGCAGTTCTTCGGCTTCCAGCCGGCGGACTTCGAGACGCAGACCCGGGCGCTGTTGTCCGACGCGTACGTGCCGTCCACCAACGCCAGGTACTTCCTGTTGGCCGGCCAGGACCACGTGATGTTGGGCAACTTCAACACCCTCTCCAGCCAGGGCGTCTCGCTGCTCGACTGGACCACGGCCTTCGTCAACGGCACCGGCGCGTGGTCGAGCGTCGGCCCTCCGTGACTTGACCTGCGCGTGGTCGGGCGTGATGGTCGCGCCCATGCTCCGCCTCCAGGTCTGCGCGCTCGCTGCACTGTCCATCTGCTTGACCGGCTGCCCCGAGCCGGGCTGCGAGGCCGATGACAGATGCGTCATCGACAGCGGCGTGGACGCTGGCTTCGACGCCGGCGTGGTCGACGCCGGTGACCCCATCGTGGCGGAAGACGAGACGTGGACCTGGGTCGACTTCCCCGAGTCGTTCTGCGGCAACGGCGCGCCCACCGGGCTGGGCGTCAACCTCACCTCGCGCAGCACCGACGTCCTCATCTACCTGGCTGGCGGCGGCGCCTGCTGGAACGCCATCACCTGCGGTCCGCTCAATGCGGCCATCAACATCAACACCGGCTACGGCGAGAGCAGCTTCACGGGCGACGTCAACCTGCAGGCCGGGCCCTTCCAGCGCGCGGTGACGACCAACCCCTTCCGCGACATGAGCTACGTCTACGTGCCGTACTGCACCGGCGACGTGCACTCGGGCGACGCGGTCACCACCCACCCCGGCTTCTCGGTGGGCGGGCAGACGGTGCCGGAGAAGACGGTGCACCACCGCGGCGCGCACAACCTGCGGCTCTTCCTCGAGCGCCTGCGCGACACCTTCCCCGCGGCGACGCGGGTCTTCGTCTCGGGCTCGTCGGCGGGGGCCTACGGCGCGCAGTTCAACTACCCGGCGGTGGCCGAGGCCTTCCCCGGCGCGGAGGTCCACGTCTACGCAGACTGCGGCCAGCTCATCAACCCGTCGGGCACGCTGGGCGGCGAGTGGGCGGCGGCCTGGAACCTCCAGGTGCCAGCGGCGTGCACGGGCTGCATGGCGGACTTCGCGCTCTTCCCGCCGTACCTGGCGGCGACGTACCCGGACGCGCGCTTCGGGCTGCTGGCCTACACCCGCGACTCGGTGCTGCGGCAGTTCTTCGGCTACGACGCCACCAACTTCGAGACGCGCACGCGCGCGCTGCTGTCCGCGGCGTATGCGCCCGCCGCCAACGCGAGGTACTTCGTGGCGACGGGTGAGCAGCACGTGATGCTCGGCAACTTCGATGGCGTCTCCAGCGAGGGCGTCTCGCTGCGCGACTGGACCACCGGCTTCGTGGCCGGTGACGCGACGTGGAGCAACGTCCTTCCGCCGCCTCCCTGAGGGCGACGCGCGCGCCGACTTAGAGGCTCACCGGCCCGGCGTCCGGCCGCTTTTGCATCCGCGACACGCGACCGGCGGAGAGGCCGGGACGATACCTCGAGCGGAGCCCACGTCTGATGCAGGTCACGTCTACCGAGTTGGAGCAGTGGCGGCGCGAGGCCGCCTCCCGCTGGCCATCGCTGCCGGTGGCGTCGGCGTGTCCGGAAGGTCGCGCCGGCACCGCCTTCGGCGCGGAGGTGGTGCTGGCCACGTTGGCGCTGACCGGCCACCGTGAGGCGCTGCGGATCCTCGAGGACGAGTACTTCGCGCCGCTGCGGGACACCCTGAGGCAGCGCTGGGCGCCGGATGCCGTCGACGACGCGCTGCAGGCCCTGCGCGAGCGCCTGTTGGTGGGGCCTGAAGCGCAGCTCCGGGACTGGCCGGCGAGCGACCGCCTCGGGCGTTGGTTGCGGGTGTGCGCGGTG
>CALNBU010000188.1 GCA_937875615.1 uncultured Archangium sp. | reverse complement strand
CCCTTCCCGTGCGTCGTCGCTGTTGAAGCTCTCCCGACGCAGCCGCTCGTAGGCCTCGTCGGCGCCGGAGGAGAGCAGCGCGAGGCCCCGCTTCAGGCCCTGCACCGCCAGCGGCGCGTGGCCCGCCAGCAGCGCCGCCAGCCGCGCGGCCTCGCCGACCGCGTCGTCGTGCAGCGCGTCGAGCAGCCCCAGCGTGCGGGCCTCGGGGGCCTCCACCACGCAGGCGGTGAGGAAGATGCGCCGCGCGGCCTGCTCTCCCACGCGCGCGGCCACGCGCCGGAGCCCCTTCACCGCGTACACGATGCCCAGCTTCGCCGGCGGCATGCTGAAGCGCGCCGTCGGACCACCCACGCGGAAGTCGCAGGCCGCGGCCAGCTCGAAGCCCGCCCCCCAGGCGGGGCCCGTCACCTCGGCCACCGAGGGAGCGCGGTGGAGCGTGAGCTGGTCCAGCACCTCGCCCAGGCGCTCGTCGGGCAGGGGCGTGCCCTCGGGGAAGCCGGTCAGCGCGTTCAGGTCGTAGCCGGCCGAGAAGACCGAGGCGTCGGCCGAGCGCAGCAGCCAGCAGCGCACGCCCGCGTCGTCGCGCAGCGCGCGCTCCAGCGCGTCGAGGACGCCCGCGTCGAGCGCGTTCTTCTTGCCGGGGTTGGAGAGCGTCAGGGTGCGGACGCCGTCATGCAGAGGGCTGACATGGAGCGATGCGGGCATGGTATGCGCGCTTCGAACCATGCCCACGCGCGCAGCGAAAGAAGAGAAGTTGGCGCAGGTGGTGAGCCTCGGCGCGCTGCAGCTGCAGCGGCGGCTGCTGGGCTACCGCGCGCGGCTGGACCGGGTGTTGAAGGCCAACAAGCGGGCGGTGACGCGGCTCTTCTCGACCGGCGCGTTGTTCAACAAGCAGGGCACGCGCGCGGGCCGCGACCTGCTCACCGCCCACGAGCACCTGCTGCGCGCGCTGGCGCTGCTGGATCGCCTCGAGAACCAGGGCGATGTCCCCGCGCCGCGCCGCCAGGACGCGGTCGACGCGCTCTTCGAAGAGTTGGATACCCTGCTGGCGCGCACCGCGGAGTTGACGGAGCAGACCGGCGCGCTGCTCACCGAGCTGAGGAACGAGTGATGTTCATCGTCGTCTACATGCGGCTGTACACGCAGGCGCTCCTCGACGCCGTGGCGTCCATCGCGAAGAACGCGTGGACGCTGGTGCTCCCCATCGCGCTGGTGCTGGCCTGGGTGCTGCTCGCCGCGCTGGTCTCTCCGCTGGGCATGGTCGGCGGCTTCCTGCTGGCCTTCGCCCGCGCGGCGCTGCTCAGCGTCTACTCCTACTTCCTCGTCATGCTGGTGACGGGCAACAAGGCCAGCGTCAGCGAGCTCAAGAAGAGCCTGGGCGCCTACTTCTACAACTGGCTCAGCTTCTCCTTCGTGCTCTTCATGATCAGCCTGGGCCTCGACATCGCCACCAAGCACAACCCGGACGGCCGGGCGCTGCTCCCGGTGGTGGGGCTGATGGAGCTGGTGGTGCTGAACGCCGCGCCCGAGACCATCTACCTCAAGGGTACCGGCGGCGGCATCGAGACCATCACCCGCAGCTTCCGGTTCCTCCAGGAGAACTGGATCGAGTGGTTCGTCCCCAACGGCGTGTTGTTGGCGCTGGGCTGGTTGGTGTGGAGCCGCGGCTGGTTCCTGCAGGTGCCGGGCGGCGCGCTGGGCCTCGCGCTCATCGGCGGCGTGCTGCTGCACCTGGTCGCGGTGTTCCGCGGCTTCCTCTACGAGCTGCTCGACGGCAGCACGCACCGCCAGCGGATGTTCAAGTTCAAGAACCCGCGGTGAGCGTCACTCCCGCTCGGCCTCGGCGACGAGGTCGAAGTCGGGAATCTCCTCGCGCATGTACTTCTTCATGCGCTCCAGCAGGGCGGCCTCGAGCTGACGGGCGCGCTCGCGGGAGACGCCATAGTGCGAGCCGATGTCCTGCAGCGTCATGGGCTCGTCGGCCACCAGGCGCTTCTCGTAGATGTAGCGGTCCTTCTCGTTGAGGCCCTCGGCGAAGCGGCCCAGCTTCTCGCGGAACAGCTCGCGGAGCTCCTGGTTCCCCAGCGTCTCGTCGGCGCCCAGCGCGGCGGAGGGCAGCAGGCGGTCGGCGCGCGTCTGGCGCTCGTCGTCGGAGCCCGGCAGCGGCGCGTCGATGGACACCTCGTCGTTGCCCAGCCGCTGGTCCATCTCCACCACGTCCTGCTCGGAGACGTTGAGCCGGTCGGCGAGCAGCCGCGGCGTCACCTCCACGCCCTGCTTGAGCAGGCGCTCCTGCTCCTGGCGCAGCTTGAAGAAGAGCTTCCGCTGGGCCTCGGTGGTCCCCAGCTTCACCATCTTCCAGTTGTCCATGATGTAGCGGAGGATGTACGCGCGAATCCACCAGGCGGCGTAGCTGGCCAGCTTCACGCCGCGCTCGGGGTCGAACTTCTTCACCGCCTGCATCAGCCCGATGTTGCCCTCCTGCACCAGGTCCAGCAGCGAGAGCGGGTTGCGGTGGTACTCGTGCGCCAGCTTCACCACCAGGCGCAGGTTGGAGGCCACCAGCTTGTAGGCGGCCTTCACGTCGCCGGTGTCCCGGTACCGCGTCGCCAGCGCCACCTCTTCTTCGCGCGACAGCAGCGGGTGCCTGGTCACCTCCGCCATGTAGGCGGCGAGCGGGTCGGCCTTCGCGAGGCCCAGCCCGGTGCTGCGCCTCGCCGGCGGCGCGGTCGGGGCAGAGACCTCTTCGAGCTCGGCCTCCTCCGGCTCGGGCTCCTGCTCGTCGAGGGCCCTGGGCTCGCCTGCGTCTTCAGCTTCGTCTTCGACGACCTCGGCCTTCGCCTCCACCACCCTGCTCTTGCGCGGCTTTTTGGGCGCGGGGGCGGGCGTGGTCTCGACGAACTCCGCGTCGATGACCTCTTCGTTCGCCTGGCTCTTCTTCCGGGCCGCCATGGGGCTCTCACTTAGTCGCCGCCGCCAGCGAGCGCACGTCTTCCTCACGTCGGCGGAGAACGCGATTTTTTCAGTCATTGCGATGGAGGGGTGTGGCGGGTACAGCATCGGACTCAATGACAGAGACGCACAGTCCGCTGCCCACCGGCGCCGACGATCGCCCGGTGGAATACAAGGCGGAAGTCAGCTTCGACGATATGGGCCTCTCGCCCGAACTCCGCCGCGCGCTCGCTGACCGCGGCTACACCCACCCTACGCCCGTGCAGGCGACGGCCTTCGGTCCCGCGCGCGAAGGGAAGGATCTCATCGTCCGCTCCAAGACGGGCACGGGCAAGACGGCGGCCTTCGGCATGCCGCTCATCGACCAGATTCCGGTGGGCAGCAAGGGCGTGCGCGCGCTCGCCATGTGCCCCACCCGCGAGCTGGCCATCCAGGTGGCGCAGGAGCTCGAGCTCCTCAGCAAGTACCGCGGCGTGGAGCTGGTGTGCATCTACGGCGGCGCGTCGATGTCGCAGCAGGAAGAGGCGCTCCGGCGCGGCGCCGCCATCGTGGTGGGGACGCCCGGCCGCATCCACGACCACATCCGCCGCGGCAACCTGAAGCTCGACCAGTGCAAGCACGTGGTGCTGGACGAAGCCGACGAGATGCTGAACCAGGGCTTCTACGAAGAGGTCACCCGCATCCTCGACTTCCTCCCGAAGCAGAAGCAGGTGCTGCTCTTCTCGGCCACCGTCCCCGACGACATCAAGCGCCTCATCGCGCGCTACACCACCGACGCGCAGACGCTGCTGCTCTCGGGCGACGTGTTCACCGTCGAGCACATCCGGCACATCCGCTACGAGCTGTCGGACGCCTACCCCAAGCCGCGCAACCTGCTCTACGTGCTGGAGATGGAGAACCCCGAGAACGCCATCATCTTCTGCAACACGCGCGACGACACCGAGCTGGTGACGGCGGTGCTGAACCGCAACGGCTTTGACGCCGAGCTGCTCAACGGCGACCTGGCGCAGAAGGAGCGCGAGCGGGTGATGGCGCGGGTGAAGAAGGGCGAGCTGGCCTTCATGGTGGCGACCGACATCGCCGCGCGCGGCATCGACATCTCCGACCTGGGGCACGTCATCAACTACTCCCTGCCGGAAGACCCGGCGGTGTACCTGCACCGCGTCGGCCGCACCGGCCGCATCGGCAAGAAGGGCACCGCCCTCAACCTCACCTCGGGCCGCGAGCTGGCGACGCTGACCGCGCTCGAGAAGAAGTACAACGTCAAGTTCGAACGGAAACCCATGCCTACTGCCGAAGAAGCCGCCAAGATGTGGACCGACCGTCACGTCAGCCAGTTGAAGGAGGCCGCCGCCGGCTCCATCTACGAGGGCTTCCTGTCGCTCGCCGGAGACCTGAAGAAGCGCACCGACGCCGACGAGCTCATCGCCTTCATGCTGCGCTACTTCTTCACCCATCGGCGCATGGACAAGGCGCAGGTCGAGGGCGGAGAAGAGAGCGCCCCGGTGGAGTCGTCCGCCGCCGAGCCCCGCGCCGAGAAGGGCGAGCGCCGCGGCCGCCGTGAGCGTGGCCCGCGCGAGGATCGGCCCCGTGAGGAGCGCCCGCGGCGCGGCCGTGAGGCGAGGGCCGGCGAGGAGTCGTCAGGCTCCACGGACCCCGACAAGACGCCCGTGGGCGGGGTCGAGGCGGTGGCCAGGGCTCCGAAGAAGGCGAAGCTCTCCGACCGTGAGCTGTTCGAGTTGATCCAGGCGGGCAAGCCCCTGCCGGTCATCGATGACCCCACCGGCGGTGACGCCGGCGACGAGCGCCCGCGGCGGGAGCGCAAGCCGCGCGCCGAGCGGGTCGCGGTGGAGCCCGGGCAGGTGCGGGTGTGGGTGAGCTGTGGCGCGGCCGACGAGGCGGCGCTCAAGGAAGTCACGAAGTCGTTCCGCGTGGTGGTCA
>CALNBU010000187.1 GCA_937875615.1 uncultured Archangium sp. | reverse complement strand
CCGTCTATCTCGCCGACACTCAGCTCGGTCGCCTTTGGGCCTTCGACGTCGTCGAGCCGGGCGTGCTGGCCCCGCCCGCCGGCACCCCGCCCGAGATCGTGAACCTGCTGGCCAAGGCCGAGTCGACCACCTTCCCGGCCGAGGCGCTGCTGGGGCGGCTGGCCATGAGCACCCTGGTCTTCAGCGTGCTGGGCGCGGCGCTCTTCGCGGTGCTGGCGCGGCAGGTGTGGCTGCGCTCCATCAGCCGCTACACCTCCGCGGGCGGGTGAGCGGGGCGCTTCATGGTAAGGCGCGCGGCGTGAAACTCGTCACCTGGAACATCAACTCGGTGCGCGCGCGCCTGGATCGCCTGCTCGACTACCTGCAGACGCGGGCGCCCGACGTGTTGTGTCTGCAGGAGCTCAAGTGCACCGACGAGCAGTTCCCGGCGCTGGAGCTCCAGGCCGCCGGCTACCACGCGGCCGTCTTCGGGCAGAAGTCGTACAACGGCGTGGCCATCCTCTCGAAGGAGCCGCTCACCGAGGTGGCGCGGAACCTGGGCGATGACGACGAGCAGTCGCGCCTCATCGCGGCGACCTGGCGCGGCATCCGCGTGGTGGGGCTCTACGCGCCCAACGGCCAGTCGCTGGCCTCGCCCGCGTACCGCTACAAGCTCGACTGGTACGCGAAGCTCAACCGCTGGCTGGCGTCGCAGCCGGGGCCGCTGTTCGTCTGCGGCGACTTCAACGTGGCGCCGGAAGACGCCGACACCTGGGACCCCGCGCTGTGGCAGGGCCAGACGCTGGCGTCGGCGCCCGAGCGCGAGGCCTTCGCCGAGCTCAAGGCCCGGCATGGCCTGGTGGATCTCTTCCGCGAGAAGCACCCGGAGCCGGCGCGCTTCACCTGGTGGGACTACCGCGCGGGCGCCTTCCACAAGAACCAGGGGCTGCGCATCGACCACCTGCTGGTGAGCCCGGAGCTGGCCGCGCGCTGCACCGCCGTCGACGTCGACCGCGAGGCCCGAAAGGGCAAGCTGCCGTCCGATCATGCGCCCGTGTGGGCGGAGTTCGCCTAAGGTCGCCGCTTCTCTCGTCGTGGAGGAGCGAACACATGGAACTCTTTTCGCTGCCGGGCATGTTCTTCGGCGCGCTGGCGTGGTTCATCTTGCGGTACGTCATCTTCGGGTTCTTCACCGTGAACCAGAACGAACGTGCGGTGAAGACCAGCTTCGGTCGGGCGACGCGGTTGACGTCGACGACGCTGGACAACCCCATGGCGGAGTACCTGCGGCCCGATGAGCGCGAGCGCTACCGCTACCCGCAGTTGCAGGTGATTCAGCCGGGCGGCCCGTATTTCAAGTGGCCCTGGGAGAAGGTCTACAAGGTCTCGGTGGCGACCGAGACGGTGAACCTCGCCTTCGACCCCGAAGACGTGAACGCCAACCGCGGCGGCACCGAGCTCGACGCCGTCACCAAGGACCAGCTCAACATCGGGCTCATCGGCCAGCTGCGCTTTCGGGTGAGCGACCAGAACCTCTACGCGTACATCTTCGGGGTGAAGCGTCCCCTGGTGCACGTGCTGGGCTACTTCATCTCCATCCTCCGGCAGAAGATCGCGTCCTTCGAGGCGCCGGAAGCGCCCCTGCAGGACGCCGGTGCGGTGGCGGGCATCGGTGGCCCGTCGGACCTCTCGGTGGCCGCCGGGGTCTCCATCAACGATCTGCGCAAGAACCTGCGCCTGCTCAACGAAGACATGGACAAGGGCAGCCTCTCGTCGACCGCGCGCTACGGCATCACGCTCGACGCGTCGCTCATCACCGGCATCGACCCGCCGGACGACGTGGACAGCGCGCTGGCGGCCATCAACACCGCGCACAACCAGGTTGGCGCGCAGGTGTCGCTGGCCCAGGCCGAGGCCGACCAGAAGCTGGTGCAGTCGCGGCGCGCCGTGGAGATTCAGCAACTCAACGCCCGCGCGGAGGTGGAGCCGCTGCTCCAGCTGTCCAACCAGCTCAGTGAGCTCAAGCGCACCGGCGGTCCCGGGGTGCTCGCGGCCTACGTGCGCAACGTCAAGTTGGCGCTCTTCGGCAAGGCCCGCAGCGCGTACGTGGAGGTGAAGCCGTGAGCTTCTTCGTCTCTGCCATCGTTGGTTTCTTCGCGTTCCTCATCGGCGTGCCAGTGGCGCTGTCTCTGGCGCGCGCCTTCGGTCTCTACGCGGTCATCGAGGAGCGCAAGGCGCGCGTCTTCACGCTCTTCGGCGAGGTGCTGGGCACCATCAACGAGCCGGGGCTGCACTTCCTCTGGGCGCGCCTGGGCGTGAAGGCGGCGCTGATCCCGCTGTTCGGCAAGGTGCACACCGTCGACCTGCGCCTCGACCAGGAGTACCTCCGCAGCCAGGCGGTGAACTCCGAGGAGGGCGCGCCCATGGGTATCGGCATCTGGTACGAGATGTTCGTCAACGATCCGGTGGCGTACCTCTTCAAGAACGCCGACCCCCGGGGCTCGCTGCGCGCGAACGTGTCGAACGCGGCGGTGCGTACGCTCTCGAACATGAAGCTGGGCGACATGCTCGAGACGCGCCACGTGATGAGCCAGGCCGTGCGCAACGAGGTGACGCCGCGCTCGGTGGAGTGGGGTTACCAGCTGGGCAGCGTCTACATTCGCAAGGTCCACTTCCGCGACGGCCAGATGATTCGGCAGATCGAAGAGAAGGTGGTCAACCGGCTGCGACAGGTGACCTCGGCCATCCACCAGGACGGCGCCAACCAGGTGAACATCATCAAGTCGTCGGCCGACTCCAAGGCCGCCGCCGAGTTCGCCCGGGCCGCCGCGCAACGTCCACTCATCGTCGGCACCGCGCTGCAGCAGATCAGCGCCGACAGAGAGGTGATGGAGTCGATGTTCGAACTGCTCGAGACGCAGAAGCTCCTCGAGAGCGGCGCGCCGGTGACCCTGTTGCCCGAGAAATCGGCCAACGCCGGGCTGCTCATGCCGCTGTTGGCTGCGCAGAATAAGTAGCGGTGCGTAAGCGATTTCGCGCCGCCCTTGACGCGGTTGGCCTTGAGGCGGCGCGGCGCTCGTCATAGTCGGGCCGCCTCATGAAGGCCCATACACGCGTCTACGGAACCGGGTTTGTGACAGGGGAGGTCTGCGTCCCCAACGAACGCTTCACCAAGGTCTGCGACACCACCGACGAGTGGATTCGGGAGCGCTCGGGGATTCAGCAGCGCTACTTCGTGCGCGAGGGGACGGCCACCAGCGATCTCGCGGTCGACGCCTCACGCAAGGCGCTCGACGACGCTGGCTGGAAGGCAGAAGAGCTCGACTACATCGTGGTGGCCACCATGACGCCCGACTACTACTTCCCGGGCGTGGGGAGCCTGGTGCAGGCCAAGCTGGGCCTGCCTCCCATTCCGTGCCTCGACATCCGCCAGCAGTGCAGCGGCTTCGTGTACGGGCTGCAGGTGTGCGACGCGCTCATCCGCGCCGGCGCCGCGAAGAAGCTGCTGTTCATCGGCGCCGAGATCCACTCGGGCTTCATGCCCTTCAGCAAGCACGGCTGGGACGTGCTCAACGGTGACAGCGACGAGTCGGTGACGCCCGAGGAGCGCGAGTGGAACAGCCGGTTTCGTCACCTCACCGTGCTCTTCGGTGACGCGGCCGGTGCGTTGTGCGTCGGCCCCACCGACAACCCCGACCGCGGCGTGTTGGGCTTCGCGCTGCACAGCGATGGCAAGGACGCCACCAGCCTCTACGTGCCGTCGGCGGGCTTCGCCTACCGGCCCTACTTCTCGGAGGAGCACATCCGCGAGGGGCGCTACGTGCCCTTCATGGAGGGGCGCAACGTCTTCAAGATGGCCGTCACCAAGATGCCCGAGGCCATCCACGAGGTGCTGGAGAAGACCGGCCTCACCCTCGACGACGTGAAGCTGCTGATTCCCCACCAGGCCAACCTCCGCATCAGCGAGGGCGTGCAGAAGCAGCTCAAGCTGCCGGACGAGCGCATCTACAACAACATCCACCGCTACGGGAACACCACCGCGGCCACCATCCCCATCGGCTACGACGAGTGCCGCAAGAGCGGCAAGGTGAAGCAGGGAGACCTGGTGGCCTTCGCTGGCCTCGGCGCCGGCTTCCACTGGGGCGCCGCGCTGATGCGCGAGTAGGACGCTGCTGAGGAGCGCCCGCGGCTGACTTCAGCCCGGGCGCTCAGCGCTGCGCGAGACGCCTCAGTTCGCCCAGTCGGGCGTCTTGAGGTCGTCCTTTTCGATGGGCAGGGCGATCTGGTTGTTGCCGTCAGCGGTCATGACGTAGAGCCCGCGCCCGCCGTTGCGGGTGGAGGTGAACAGGATGAGGCGACCGTTGGGCGAGAACGAGGGCTCCTCGTTTCCCGAGGCGTCCTGAGTGAGCCGCGCCACCTTCTTGTCGTCGACGTTGATGGTGAAGATGTCGAAGGCGTTGCGCTCGTCGCGCGCGGTGAAGGCGATGAGATCGCCGCGCGGCGACCAGGACGGCGTGGTGTTGTACTTGCCCTGGAAGGTGAGCCGCTTGGGGGCGCTGCCGTCGGAGTTCATCACGTAGATCTGCGGGCTGCCGTCGCGGTTCGACACGAAGGCGATGCGCTTGCCGTCGGGCGACCAGGTGGGCGAGGTGTTCGAGAAGTACTTGGTGTCGGTCACCTT
>CALNBU010000186.1 GCA_937875615.1 uncultured Archangium sp. | reverse complement strand
GATGACCAGCTGGGTGCGGCCCTTGAACTGATCGACGCGGCCCTTGACCAGGAGGTAGTCGTCGAGCGCGAAGGCCGCATCGGCGGCGTCGACGTTCTCGAAGATGCGGCCATCGACGAGGCCTGTGCGGTCGGCCAGCGACAGCTTGAGGAAGGACTTCCCCGCGCGCGAGGTGATCTTCTCCTTCGCGGCCGCACGGAAGACGGTGTGGAACTGCTCGCCGACCTTCAGATCTCGTACCCAGATCTTGCGGATCGTCTCATCGTTGGAATTTGCTTGAGTCGTTTCGGTCACAGCCCGGCTACCCTAGCGCGTCATTCCCGACGTTTCGATGAGGATATGTGCCCTATGTTGAACCTCGTACTGATTCCCGCCCTGCTGCTCTCCGCGGAGCCGAAGTGGGAGAAGGCCGCCGACACCGACGGCGTGGTGGTGATGCGCCGTGACAAAGATGGCACGCCCATCAAGGAGGTGCGCGCCACCGGCGTGTTCGAGGCCTCCCCGGACCGGGTCTGGGAGATCATCCGCGACCTCGACAACTACCAGCGCTTCATGCCGTACACCGCCGAGGTGAAGGTGCTGGAGCGCACCGCCGGTGACAAGGAGGTGCTCTGCTACCAGCGCCTCAACGCGCCGGTGGTGTCCGAGCGCGACTACATCATCCTGCTGAAGGACCAGACCTCCGAGAAGGACGGCAAGACGCTCTACAAGGTCTCCTGGAACGCCGCGGCGAAGGAAAAGGACGCGCTGATGCCCGAGAAGAAGGACGTGGTTCGGGTGCGCATCAACGACGGGTACTGGCAGCTGGAGGGCAACAGCGACAACACCCGCACGCTCGCCACCTACTACGTCTACACCTCGCCGGGCGGCAGCGTGCCCACCTTCGTCATCAACATCGCCAACACCGAGGCGGTGCCCAAGGTGTTCGCCTCCATCCGCAAGGAGCTGAAGAAGCGGGCGAAGTGAAGTCAGCGCCGCCGCGCGGTGTTGCGGGTGACCGTGAAGAGGATGCCCGCCACCACGAAGGCGGCGACCACGCCGTAGACGTAGAACTGCGGGTCTTGCCCTCCCTTGACCAGCAGGGCCAGCGCCAGCACTCCCAGGGTGATGGCCGCGGCGAGCAGCAGCGTCTGTGGATCTCGCTTGCGCGCCGGGGTCTGCGAGGTCAGCCCGGGGAGCGTGCCGGCAGGCCGCCAGTCGGCCTCGTCTTCGCGGCGCACCTCGTCGTTCGGCTCCACCATCCCCGAGCCCACCGCCTGACGCAGCGCCTCGAACGAATCGAAGACCACTTCGCCTTCGGGGCTGCGCACGGTGTACTTCACGAGAGCTCCGCGCAGATGGCCTCGGCGATGCGCAGGCCGTCGATGCCGGAGGAGACGATGCCGCCCGCGTAGCCTGCGCCTTCGCCGCCCGGGTAGAGGCCCTTGAGCGAGACCGACTGCAGTCGCTCGTCGCGGGTGATGCGCAGCGGGGTGGAGGTGCGCGCCTCGATGCCGATGAGGGTGCCTTCGCCGGAGATGAAGCCCTTCATGCGGCGGTCGAAGGCCCGCAGCGCCTGCTTGATCGAGGTGGTGAGCCAGGGCGGGAACAGGCGATTGAGGTCGACGTGCGCCAGGCCCGGCCGGTAGGTGGTGCCGCCCAGCGGTTGCTTGAGGTGCCCGGCGAGGTAGTCGGGGATGCGCTGCGCGGGCGCGTGGAAGCGTCCGCCGCCCAGCGCGTAGGCCTGCGTCTCCCAGTGGCGCTGGAAGGCGAGGCCCGCCAGCGGCCCGGTGAAGCCCGCCCGCGCGAAGTCCTCCACCGTCACCGACACCACCACCCCGGCGTTGGCGTACTTCGAGTTGCGGTGCGAGTTCGACATGCCGTTGGTGCACTGCATGCCATCTTCGGTGGGGGTGGGCACCACCACGCCGCCGGGGCACATGCAGAACGAGTACACGCCGCGCACGTCGCCCTCGACGGAGAGATTCTCGGCCAGCTTGTAGTCGGCGGGCGGCAGTTTGGGGTGGCTGGCCACCTTCTCGCCGTACTGCATGGCGTTGATCATCAGCTGCGGGTGCTCGGCGCGGAAGCCCAGGGCGAAGGGCTTGGGCTCGATGAAGACCCGCCCGTCGGCGGCGAAATCCGGCGACAGCACCACATCCATCAGCCCGGCCTGGCCGCTGACGAAGATCCGCGGCAGGCCCGACAGGGGCGCGGAGACCCCTCCGTCCGGGTGGATCCGGCGCAGTCGCCCGGGGCGTTCGGTCACCAGCATTCCGCCGTCGGGGAGGAAGGCCAGCGACCAAGGGGGCTCGAGTCCCGACACCAGGGTCTCGATCCGCAGCGGGCCGTTGACGAGTTCGCTGCAGGCGCCGGGAAGGTCGA
>CALNBU010000185.1 GCA_937875615.1 uncultured Archangium sp. | reverse complement strand
CGGCGGGGGCCGGTGTCGGCGGCGGTGGTCGGCGTCTCCCAGGCGCGCGCGAGGTCGTCTTCCTCGGGCACCTGCGCCAGGAGCGCGAGCAGCAGCAGCGCCGGGGTCATGTCCGGGAGGCAAGCACGGGCATCGACGGTGCAGCGTGAAATTCAGCGCCCGCGCGGCGCTTTGCTCGCCCCGTGTTGTGCGTCAGAGTGCGCGGCCATGCGACGGCTCATGGGTGTGTTCCTCGTGTTGCTGGCCCCGGGGTGCAAGTCGAAGAGCGGTGAGCGCGCCGAGGCTCAATTCATCAAGCTGAAGGAGCGCCAGGCCGCGGAGGCGAAGGCGAAGGCCGCCGCGCGCGAGAAGTTCCTGGCGCCGCAGGGCGAGGCGGTGCAGCTGCCCGCGCCCTACGCCGAGAGCGAGGCCACCGTCATTCTCCCCGACGGGCCGTGCCCCGAGGGGTGGTGGGCGCTGTTCGGCGGGCCCGCTCCCGGCGACAACAAAGAAGAACAGAAGGCCAACGCCGCGCGGCGCAAGGAGCTGGCGGACGCGGCGCGGGCCCGGCGCTACCTCATCAAGCTGCGCGGGCAGACGGTGAAGGCGTCGGCGTGGGACGAGCCGAAGGGGAAGTTCGACATCGAGGTGGCGGGCACCATCGACTGCACCGACTCCATCGGCCGCATCGCCATCGCGTGGAGCGAGGTGAAGGCCGGCGACCCTGGCACCTCGGCGGCGAAGGACGGCGCGGAGGTGACACAGAACCTCTGGATGGCGAAGCCGGTGACCTTCGCCCTGCCCATGCGCTCCACCTCCGAGGCCAGGGAGTGGGACAAGAAGAACCGCTTCGGGCTGTCGGCGCGGGTGGCCTTCACGCCGGGCCGGGTGGAGGTCGACCGCAAGACGAAGAAGGTGGGGAAGGTGTCAGAGAAGGCCGCGGGGGAGACCCTGAGCTTCGGCGGCGGCGTGGAGGACTGGGGCGCCGGCCGCCTGGTTCACGCGCAGGTGCTGGGGCTGCGGGTCGCCGTGGAGGGAGAGAAGACGCAGCTCTTCGAGACCAGGTGACGGGCCGCGCGTCAGCGCGAGTACCACCCCTCGATGGCCGAGGGCACCAGCAGCGCCGGCGAGTCGGTGGAGGGCAGCGTCGCGGAGTACAGGTTGTCGTTGCCGCCGGTGTCAGAGGAGAAGGCGAGGGTGCCGTTGTCCATCCACGAGGGGAAGCTCTCCACGCCGCCGGCCTCGCCACCGTAGACCTGCGTCACCTGCTTGCTCGAGAGGTCGAGCGTGAAGATGCGGGTCGCGCCGGAGGCCACGCGCGCGTCGAAGGCGGCCTTCGCGCCGTCGGGTGAGACCGCCAGGCGGCCGGAGATGCCGAGCGCCGAGAGCCCGAGGGTGTTGGTGACGTTGGCCACCGTCTCGCTCGCCACCTCGATGCGCTCCACCTGGGTGAGCTCCGAGAGGGCACTGCCCGCCGCCACGTAGAGCGCGGTGCCGTCGGGGCTCCAGGAGGGCGTCGCGTAGGACAGCGGGCTGGTGGACGCCAACGTCTGCAGGCCGGTGCCGTCGATGTCGACCACGCCGATGCGCGAGATGGCGCCGTCGGCGTAGGAGAAGGCGATGCGGGCGCCGCTGGGCGAGAACACCGGCGTGCGGAAGTCGCGGTACTGCGCGGAGCTGGTCAACACGGTGCTGACCGCGCCTCCGGTGGAGGGGACGGTGGCGATGACCGCGGCGTCTCCGGTGCCGGTGACGAACACCACCCGCTGCTTGTCGACCGAGAGGCTGGGGTGCCGCGACGCGCCCGCGGAGGTGAGCGCCGACGCGGAGGAGGTGTCGCTGTCGTCGGCCACGTAGACGTTGCCGTCGGCCTTGCGCACGAAGACGAAGCCCTTCGAGAAGTCGTTGGAGCCGGTGCCTCCGCCCGTCTCGCCGCCGCCGCCGCCCGGGGGGATGCCGAACAGGTCACAGCTGAAGAAGGTGAAGACCAACAGGAGCGAGAGCGCGAGGCGAAGCATGCGGACCCTGACGTATTACATCTTGCGTTGCTTCACGAACTCGTTCCGGCAGTTGTTGCAGAGGTGCAACTGTCGCCGCTCGGCGTCGGTGATGGTGGTGGCCTGGAACATCGCGCAGCGCGCGTCCTCGCAGTACGACAGGCCCAGCAGGTGGCCCACCTGGTGCACCGCCTCGACGCAGGCCCGCCGCTTCCACGCGTCGCCTTCTCCGCGGAGTCGCCAGATGGACATCACCGCCGCGCGCGCCTCCCGGTCGGCCTCGCCGTAGACGAAGGGCGTGTCGGGCACGAAGAGGTCGACGTCGGCCACGCCCATCACGAAGCGCGCGCTCGGCTCCCTCACGGTGAGGAGCCGCCTCGTCACCGCGGTGGTGTGGTACTGCCGCCGCTCCTTGTTGAAGGCGAAGGCCACCTCCGGGAGCAGGCCCTTGCCCACCCAGGCGCCGACGCCCAGCACCTGCTCGATGGGTGCCTCCAACTCGCGGAGCAGTCCCACCGGCACCTCGCCGATGACTGCCAGCTGCAACTCCTTGACTGCGGTCATTGCGGTCCCCCGCGGCGTTCCTTCGGCCTGGGGAACGCGGCAGGGTCCATTGTGGCGCACCTGAGCGGGCGCCGCACCATGCGCGTTTTGCTTACATCTGGGGCGCGTGGATTCGAACCACGATAATCAGAGTCAAAGTCTGATGTCCTACCCTTAGACGACGCCCCAACACCTGCGTGACGCTACGAGGGCGGCCTTCTGACTCTTTTCAGAGCAAAAGCAAGACCAGACCCACCGCCAGCACCACCACGGTGATGCCCAATGCGACATACAGCCCGGTGCGGTTGGGAAGGGCCTGTCGGAGGTTGGCGGTGTCGTCGTCGACGGGGGAGAGCGCCGGCTGGCTGGCCTTGATGCTGGCCAGCACTTCGTCGGGGGACGCGGCGATGGTGAGGACGTCGCGGCGCCCCCGGCTCACCGGCGGGAGCGTGGAGTCTTCGACGCGCGACACCGGACCGGGGGCGTCGTCGAGGGCCGGGAAGCGCTCGGTGCTGCGCTCGGAGCGCTCCGCCACGTTGTGGTCGAGGGTGGTGGGCGCGTCGTTCCAGCTGCGGCCGGGCACCACGCCGGTGCGCCCCGGCTTCGCCGCGGCCACCGCGGCGGGGAGCTGCGTGCGCCCATCGGCGACGCGTCGGAGCCGGAGCCGGGCCTCCTCCGCATCTTGTGGTCGCGCGGTGGACTCCCGCTCCAGCAGGGTCATCACCCAGGTGTCGAGGTCTTCGTCGAGCGTCGGCTGCCACTGCCGCGGGCGGATGGGGGCCTGCTGCATCTTCTGTTGCAGCACGTCGATGGCGGTGGGCCCCTCGTGCGGGAGATGGCAGGTCAGCATCTGGTAGGCGATGCCGCCCACCGCGTAGAGGTCGGTGGCGGGGGTGACCTTGGTCCCCAGCACCTGCTCCGGCGCCATGAAGGCGGGCGTGCCCAGCATGGTGCCGGGGTTGGTGGGCTTGACCGAGCCGTTGGCGCGGTCGGCCTGCTTGGCGAGCCCGAAGTCGATGACCTTGATGCCCTTCTTGCCGTCGGGCCGCGTCTCCACGAAGACGTTGCCGGGCTTCAGGTCGCGGTGGATGACGCCCACTTTGTGCGCGGCGGCGAGGGCCGAGAGCAGCTCGTCGAGGAGCGCCACCACCTCGCGCGCCTTGAGCGGCCCGCGGTCGCGGATGTACTGGTCGAGAGGCTCTCCCTCGAGGAGGTCCATCACGATGTAGGGCTGGCCGTTCTTGAGGGTGCCGAAGCCGAAGATGTCGACGATGGCCGGGTGGCGGATGGCGTTGACGCTGCGGGCCTCGCGCACCAGCCGCTGCACCATCTCTGGATCATCGGCGTAGTCGGGCTTGAGCACCTTGATGGCCGCGGCCTTGCCGATGACCTGGTGCACGCCGCGGTACACGTAGCCCATGGCGCCGGTGCCGATGAGCGACTCGATTTTGTATTGTTCGACCGTCTGACCCAGCAATGGGTCATGAGACGTGACGAGATTCACGTTGCGGATGGTCTCGTCGCCGACGCTCATGGAGAGGCTGAAGCTAGGCCCTTGTCCGTCATGACGAAACAGCTTCCCACACCGCGTGCCCGGACTCGGCGTCGAGGAAGCGGCAGTGGTGGGCGTACCAGTCACCCTTCTTCGAAGTCGAGACGACCTCCGCGCGGGCCTGCTTCCGCTTGACGATGATGGTGACCTCTTTGGCGTCGACGCGGCGGTTGAGCACGAACATCGCGCCGCCCTGCGAGACGTCGCCGCGCACGGGAATCTCCATGCCGGGGAGCCCCACCCGGAAGTCGAACTCCACGCGCCGGTGCTTGCGGCCGGCGGCCTTGCCCGTCTCCGGGAAGTGCGCGGGCGGCCAGTTGGGGTCGGAGATCAACCCGTGGTGCACCGCGAAGCTGGGGGAGAAGCGCTGAGTGGCCTTGCTCTTCGTCTTTCGCCGGCCCACCAACGCACGTTTGACGTCGTCCATGCTTCGCCTCCTGGTGAATGTGCCGCAGTGTATGCCGGTTTCGCGGCTCAAGGCGAGCGGGCGGCCAACCTGAACACCACCGCCAGGGCCAGGCCGAGCAACCAACCGGCCAGCACCAGGTCTCTGCGGCGGTGGGCGAAGCGCGAGAAGCCGTAGAAGAGCGCGTAGGGCGGCACCAACAACACCAGCGCCCCGGCGCGGAGGCTGCGGCCGAAGGCGTGCGCCAGCACCACCACGAAGCAGCCCGTCGCCAGCAGCTGCAGCAGCAGGCCCGCGACGGTGAGCATGGCGGGGTTTTCTAGGCGTGCTAGCACCGTGCGTCCATGAAACTCGTGCGGCAGTTGTTGACCTTCTTCGTCTCGGGCGCGCTCGCGGGCGTGCTGCTCATCAGCTACGGCGGTCCGCGCTTCATCGAGTGGGACCAGCGGGGCCTCGACGCGTCCCGGCTGCCCTGCCTCTGCGCGGAGACCGCCCGGCAGGGCGCCCAGTTGCTGCTCTCGTACCAGATGAAGGGCATGGCCGTCGGCGCGGTGGGCGGGCTGTTGCTGGGCATCGCCTGGGCGGTGGTGCGGCGGAAGAAGAAGGTGGACGTGACAGAAGCGTCACCACCAGCTGCATCGTAACTATTTGTATTCGCTGTATTTTTTGAAGCGACTGCAACAATTTCACTGACCGGGCGTGCGCAAGTGGTGGGAGATCAGGTAGACGACCCACCCATGTTCGACGACACGCGGTTGGACGTGAAGCTTCAGGAGCTGTCTCGGGAGCTGACTGCGCGCTCGATGGTGCCGGGTTTTGCCATCGCCGACGCCTTCACGCTCCGGGGCCTCGATGAAGCGGGCCGGCCCGGGTTGTTCGCGGCCATCCTGCTCGCGCCGGGCAAGGTGGTGGAGCTCGAGACGCTCACCGCGTTCCGACAGGTGCTGACGCAGCGCCTCAAGCAGGTCGACACCCGCACGCCCGCGTGGCCCATCGTGGTGCAGGCCGAGCCGGAGTACGTCGACGACGAGGTCGTCGTGCCCGGCGGTCGGGAGTATTTCGCGACGGTGAAGCACGAGCTGCTGGCCCGCACCGAGCGCATGAAGCAGCGCGTCTCCATGTCGAAGATGCCGGCCGTGCGCCTGGCGCCCGAGGC
>CALNBU010000184.1 GCA_937875615.1 uncultured Archangium sp. | reverse complement strand
ACGCCGCAGGGGCGCGGCGGCGGCGAGGCCGACTTCTCAGCCGCCGTGCACGCCCGCCTCGCGGCCGCCGCCGAGCGCTGTTACCCGACCGCGGCGCGACGCTTTCATCAGCGCGGCACCGTCACCCTGGCCTTCTGTGTGGACCCGGGCGGCGCCGTGGTCGACGCCTCCATCCAGGCCTCTTCGGGCGTCTCGCTCCTCGACACCGCGGCGCTGCAGTGCGTGCTGGCCCAGGCCGCGCCGCTGCCCGCCGGCGCCGCGCGCGCCTGCTACGCGGTGCCGGTGCGCTTCGGCGCGCAGTAGCGCCTCAGTACACGTTGTACTTCTTGCGCAGCGCCTCGTGCTCCTCGGCGTTGCGCGAGGGCCGCAGCACCTTCTGCGCGTCGTGCAGGTAGTAGAGGTACTCGCTGCGCGTGGGCTGGAGCGAGGCCTCGAAGGACACCGTGGTGGGCGCGCCGATGGGCGTCGGCGGCAGGCCCTTGCGCAGGCGCGAGTTGTAGGGGTCCTTCGGGTCTCGCAGCTGCACCAGGAACGCCTGGCGGTCGTTCCACTTCTCCAGCGTGTAGCGGCTGGTGGCGTCGACGCCCAGCGGCCACCCCTGGTCGATGCGCTTCCAGAGGATGCCCGCCACCATCGGCCGATTCGCCGGGGTGGGCTCCTCGCGCTCCAGCATCGAGGCCATGGTCACCAGCTCGTGCAGCGTGCGCTTCTGCGCCGCCACCGCCGCCTCGTTGGGCGTCCACATGCGCGCCGCGAAGAGGTCGAGCTGCTTCTGCACCAGCACCCGCGGGTCCACCCGGCCCTTGGGCAGCTGGTAGGTCTCCGGGTAGAGGTAGCCCTCCAGGCCGCCCGACGGCAGCGCGAAGGGCGCGCGGTACCCGGCGGACGACGACGCGGCCTTCAGGTACTCGCCGGCGGCGATGCGGCCCGCAGCGGCCAGGGCCTCGTCGGTGTCGCGCAGCCGCCAGCCCTCCAGCACCGAGAAGGGCTCGTCTTCGGCCAGCGGCGACTTCTCCAGCGCCGCGGCCAGCGCCAGCGGCGACATCGAGCGGTCGAGCCGGAACCTACCCGCCTTGAGCTGCAGGCCTCCGCGCTTCCACAGGGTGTAGCGCCACACCAGCGCGCTGGGCACCAGGCCCTCCTTCTCGAGCTGGACGCCCACGGCGCGGGCCGTGGCGCCGCGCGGCACCTCGAAGTCCAGCTCTCCGGGGGTCTGGCCGGCCGCGGCCGCGCCCGCATCGAGCGACCACACGAAGGCGCCGCTCCCGGCCAGCGCCACCACCAACACTGCGAGCAACGCGACGAGGACGCGCATCCGTAGGGGCCCGGGTCAGAGCTGCGTGAGCATGGTGGCGGCGTCGCTCACCTCGAACTTCCCCGGCGCCTCCACGTTGAGCTGCTTCACCACGCCGTCTTCCGCCAGCAGCGAGAAGCGCTTCATCCGCACCCCCATGCCGGCCGCGGTGAGGTCCTTGGCCAACCCCAGCTTCTGGGCCAGCTCCGCGGAGCCGTCGCCCAGCATGCGCACCTTGCCCAGCGCGCCGAGCTCCCGGCCCCAGGCGGCCATCACGAAGCCGTCGTTGACCGACACGCACCACACCTCGTCGACGCCCTTCTCCTTCAGCGCGCCGAGCTGCGCCACGTAGCCGGGCACGTGCTGCGCGCTGCAGGTGGGCGTGTAGGCGCCGGGGAGCCCGAAGATGACCACCTTCTTCCCCTTCGTCGCCGCCTGCACCGACACCGGCTCTGGCGAGAGCGGGCACGCCTCACCGAACTGCGTGGACTCGAAGAGGGTGGCTTCAGGCAGGCGGCTGCCGATGGAGATGGTCATGGCCCGGGTGCTTACCCCAACTCCGGCGAAAGCCGCTCAGCTCAACAGCTGGGCCACGGTGTCGACGAAGTCCTTCTCGGCCTCGTCCACCACGCCGTCCACCCCGACGAACCAGCGCGCCGCCGCCAGCACCGACTCGCGGTGCTCCCGCAGCAGCCCCAGGTTGGGCTGGGGCAGCGGCGTGCCCAGCTGGAGGTGGTGCAACAGCATGGTCGTGGTCTCGGCGTCGATGGCCCACTGGCGGCACAGCATCGACACCGCGGAGCGCTCCTTCTCATCGAGCACCCCGTCGGCCCACGCCGCCTGGAGCAGCAGCTTGAGCATCTCCACATTCACGGTCGCGTCGTTGGAGGGCCGGGCCATGGCCCCATTTCTAGCACCGGCGGCCGGGTTGGAAAAATCGACCTGCGCTCGAATGGGCGGGCGGATGACCTGCGGCGTCAAAAACGGGACGCCACCAGCGCGAGGGCGCCCGCCACCCCGGCGCGAAGGGCCAGCGCCCCGGCGCCCTCCCCGCGGGACACCGCCAGCAGCAGGCCGGCGGCGAAGCCCAGCGCGCACCCCGCGGTGAAGAGGAAGCGCCGCCGCACGGCGCGGGTGTCGGTGCCCGCCAGCAGCTTCTGGGCGGCCTGCATGGCGAAGGGCGCCAGCACGCTCACCGGGAGGTACACCCAGGTGAAGTCGTCGACGGTGGGCTGCGGCAGGAAGTTGCCGGCGCGCGGCGACACCAACACGAAGCACCAGGCGGTGGCGGCCATGGTGGCGAGGCCGTCGGACACCTGGTCCTCGGGCGCGGCGCCGTCGGCGAGCGCGCGCACCGTCAGCATCGCCCGGAGGAAGCCGGTGGCGAAGGTGAAGCCCACCAGCAGGGTGAGGCCGCCGCGGGCGTGCCCGGTGCCGAAGCCGCCGCCCTGCCACACCACCAGCGCCGCGGCGACCGCCAGCCCGGCCAGCAGCCACTCGGCGGCGCGCTGGGTCTGCGGGCGCATCAGCTGGCCAGCGCGTCGACCAGCCGGGGCACGTCGGCGGCGGCGGTGCTGCACAGGGCCACCCGCAGCGCGCCCTTCTGCGGCACCACGTACACGCCCTTCGCCTTCATCTTCTCGGCCTGCGCGAAGGCGTCGTCGTGGAAGACGGTGACGAAGAAGCCGCCCTCGTAGCGCGGGTAGCGGAGGCCGAGGGGCGCGGCGGCCGTGTTGAAGGCGCTGACGCGCGCGGTGAGCAGGCGCTTGTACGTCTCGCGCTCCGCGTCGCAGGCGGCCTTGAGCGAGGGCTCCGTCAGCAGCCTCGTCACCGCCGCGAGCCCGCCGTGCACGCAGTTGCTCCAGGTGCCCCGGCACGCGTAGGCCAGCGAGGCCTGGGTCGCCGCGCGCACCGACGCCTCGGGCTCGCAGGCCACCAGCGCGCCCACGCGCAGGCCGTAGTGGGTGTACGACTTGCTGCCGCTCCACGCGAAGAGCAGGCCGGTCTTCCCCAGCAGCGGCAGCAGCTCCGTCATGAAGGCCCGCGGGTCGGCGGAGGCGCCGTACAGCCAGTAGGCCATGTCGACCAGCAGGGTGACGGGGCGGCCGGCGTGCTTGAGCAGCACCGCCACCACCTGGCGCCACTCGTCGCGGGTCATGGAGTAGCCGGTGGGGTTGTTGCACGGGTCATTGAGGAAGAGCAGCGCGCGGCCCTGCTCGTCGAGCACCGCGCCCAGCTTCGCGTCGAGCGCCGCGGCGTCGAGCTTCCCGGCGGCGTCGAACATGTTGAAGGTGTCGAGCTGGCGCTCGTGCTCGTCGGCCAGGGTGAGGTACGGGCCCCAGTAGAACGACGGCACCAGCAGCTTCTGGCCGGCGCCGAGGTAGTTCATGAGCGCGTGGCGCAGCGCGCCGGTGCCGCCGGGCGTGGCCACCGCGGTGGCCGAGGCCCGCAGCGCGTCGAAGCCCACGAAGCAGTCGTCGATGACCGCTTGGTTGAAGGCCGGCGTCCCGGGGATGGGCGCGTAGGCGGCCCACTGCGCGGGCGGCACCTCGCGCAGCGCCTGCGTCACGGTGGAGAGGATGGCCAGCGAGCCATCGTCATTCATGAGCGAGCCGATGGTGGCGTTCACCACCGCTTCTCCGGCCTGCCGACGGCGGTTGGCCTCGGCGTTGAGGGCGAAGATGACGTCTTTGTCGGGGCGCGTCAGACGCGACGGAATCAAGTGCGACATGACCCCGCGTTGTGCCTCAGGTCGGCGCGCATGGGTGCCTTTTCTTTCCACACCCGAGCGACTAGGCAGCTGGCCTTTGCCGCCGCGGGCGGCGACTCGGGAACCCAAAGGAGTCACCCTTCATGAAGTTGCTGCGCGTACTGCCCTGCCTGCTCCCGCTGGCCTGCGGCGTCGACCTGGACCCACAGCCCTTCGTTCCCGATGACTCGGCCCCCAGCGTGCACCGCAGCGCCGACGCCATTCAGGGCGGCACCGTGGAGCAGGGCTGGCCCGCGGTGATGGCGATTCTGCTCTCGTCGAACCAGGGCATCAGCATCTGCACCGGCTCGCTCATCGCCCCCAACCTGGTGCTGACCGCGCGGCACTGCGTGGGCGAGATGCTGACCGAGAACCTCGGCAACTGCGCGACGCAGGTCTTCGCCTCGCCGGCCGCGCCGAACGCGTTCCGACTCACCACCACGTACAACGGCGCCGCCAACGTCTTCAACACCGGGAACTGGCCCAGCATCAACAACAACACCTGGTTCGGCGTGAGCCAGGTCATCGTGTTGACGTCCGCCAACTCGGGCACCATCCCCAACAATGGCAACAGCATCTGCGGCGGCGACATCGCGCTGCTGCGCCTCTCGGCCAACGTGCCGGCCAGCGTCTGTGCGCCCCTGTACCCCGCCGCCGAGGAGGCTCGG
>CALNBU010000183.1 GCA_937875615.1 uncultured Archangium sp. | reverse complement strand
CCGGAGGCGGTGAGGCCACGGGCGGCGGGTCGCCAGATGCGGGTCGCCCGGTGTCGACGGTCAACGCGATGACCGTCTCGCTGCGCCTCGAGTCACCCAACGACACCGTCATCGCCAACGACGTCGACTGCGGCGCCGTCAACTTCGCCGAGCCGCCGTACTTCGCGCTGGGCGCCAACGCGATGAGCACGCCCCGCGCGCTGACGTTCCGCTGCACCTTCATCGCCCCCACCAATCCGCCGAGGGCGTGGACGCTCTCGTTCGACGCCTTCGGCTTCGAGAGCGGCTCCAACCACACCACGTCGGAGACCGTCCCCGGCGGGCCGCCGCGCATCCTCGCCAGCGTCAGCTCCTCCGAGTGGAGCACCGGCATCGGTACGCCGGGCTTCGTGGGGCGCGTCATCACCACCACGATGGACTACGAGTCGGGCTACGTCGAAGGCACCGTCGACTTCACGCAGCAGTCGGGCATCGCCGGCTCGCCGTTGCCCACCTTCGACATCGATGGAACCTTCAGCGGCACCTGGGTGCCCTGAGGGCGGCGCTCACTCCATGGCCAGGACGTCTTCGAGCGTCATGCCCCACGCCGCTTCGGTCTCCCGGACGTCGAGGGGCTGCGAGAGGGGCGCGAGGCTCCAGCGCAGCGCGCGGTGGTCCCAGCTGGCCGAGACCAGGGTGCCTTCGTCGGAGAACGCGAGGGCGCTGACGCGGTGCTGATGTCGGGCGGCGCGCGCCCGCAGGGTCCAGCCCGGCGCCTCGTAGAGAGACAGGGCGCCGGCCGAGTCGCCCACCGCCAGCCACCGCGCGTCAGGCGAGAGGGCGAGGGCGGTGACGAAGCCCGAGGGGACCCGCAGCGTCGTCCCGCCCGTCCTCACCTCCGCGCCGTGCGCGGTGATGAACGGCCCCGTCGGCGTCGGTGCCACCACCAGCGCCGCCGTGGGCACGGGGGAGTTCATCACCACGCCGGCGCGGCGGGCGGTGGCGAGGCCGCCCTGCGCGTCGAGCAGCACCACCGCGGCGCCGTCGGCGGTGAGGCTGGCGTCGACCCAGTGGTGGGGCGCGGCGAGGGTGTCGTCGAGGCCCGCTGCATCGAAGAAGAAGGGCCCGTCGTTGTAGCCGACGGCCCAGCCGGTGCCGTCCGGCAGCCAGCCCACGCGCAGCAGCGGCGCGCGCGAGGCGAGCCGCCGGCTCCGACCGTTCTCCTCGAGGAAGAGGCCGTTCATCCCCACGCCCGCCGCGGCCAGCCCGGCGGGGCCCAGGGCCACTGATCTCGCCAGCTGTCGCAGCCCCACGTCGAGGGTCCGCCGCGCGCCGGTGTCGAGGCGCCAGCGCGCCACCAGCCCGTCCGCGCCGCCCACCGCCACCTCGCTCCCGTCGGGGGTGATGGAGACGCTGGCCAACCCCACCGGCCACTCCGCGCGCGGAGCGCCGAGGCCCCCGAGTTGCCAGCGGCTGAAGGTGGCGCCGGCCACCTCCACGGTGTCTCCCTCGCCGCGCGCCCGACCGCCCACCCAGCGCGGCAGCGAGGCGAGGTGCGCTCCGTCGGCGGTGAGGAGCTCGGGGCCCAGCTTCTCGCTCAGCACCAGCAGGCGCCCGCTGGAGAGCTCCAGCACCTGTACCACCGAGCCCCGCGCGGCGCGGGTGGAGAGCGCGGCGAGCGCCCCGTCGAGGCGCAGCACCTCGCCGCTGGCGGTGCCGAGCAACCAGCCGAGCTCGCCCAGCGGTTGCGCCGAGGTGACGCCGCGGAGCACGTGGCCGGTGCGCAGGGGCGGGCGGCGCGGCGTCAGCACCGCGCGCGTGTGCCACGTCGCCGCCTCCACCTCGGCCAGCGGCTGCGCGGGCACGGAGAAGTCGAAGCGCGGAGGGAGCTCGCCCATGGGCCAGGCCGTCACCTCTCCCGGCTCCACCAGCGGCACCACGCCGTCGCCACACAGCATCGCCAGCGCGCCGGCGTGGGCGCGCACCGCCAGCAGCTCGACGTGCGGGGCGCAGGGCGTCACCTCCCGTTCAGCTCCGTCCAGGTACAGCCTCAGCCAGCCGGGGTTGAAGGCCCAGCGCACGCCGAGGCTCGCGTCTCCCCCCAGGCCGGAGGCGTACGCTGGCGCTACGCCCAGCCGCCGCGCCTCACCGTCGCGCGGCACCCACCACACGGTGTCGTCGTCGGCCAACGCCAGCACGCCGTCGGCCTGTGGACTGAGGCGCCGCACCCGCAGCGGGTGGCTGCGGCGCACGGCGCCATCCTCACCGAGCAGCTCGAGGCGCTCCGCGGTGGCGCAGGCCGTCTCTTCGCCCAGCGGGAGCGCCACCCGACAGCCGGCCAGCGCGCGCCGACTCAGCAGGGCGGGCTGCGGTGCGCCTCCGGTGGCCAGGCGCAGGCCCATGGCCTCTGGGCCGGGCGCCAGGGCGTGGGCGTGCGCCAACAGCACCATCGCCTCGGGGCGCGCGTCGGCGGCCTCGAGCTCCTTCGCCCGCACCAGCAGCAGCGCCGCGGTGCGTCCGTCGGCCAGGCGCTC
>CALNBU010000182.1 GCA_937875615.1 uncultured Archangium sp. | reverse complement strand
CCGGCACGGGTGCCTCGACGGGCGGACGGCGCGCCTGGGCATCCTCGGCAGCGCGCTCGCGCACTCGCGCAGCCCGCGGCTCCACACCCAGCCCTTCGACCGCATCGACCTGCCGCCCGACGCCTCGCTGCCGGCGCTCCTCGAGGCCCTGCGGCCGTACTACCGCGGCTTCGCGGTGACCAACCCCTTCAAGAAGGCCGCCGCGGCGCACACCGGCGCGACGCTGCCGGCGGTGAACACGCTCATCCGCGACGGCGACGGCTGGCGCGCCGAAAACACCGACGTGCAGGGCGCCCGGGCGGTCCTCGCGGCGCTGGGCGAGGGCCCGCTCACCGTGTTGGGAGACGGCGGGGTGACGGTGGCGTTGCGCGCCGCCGCGCCGCACCCGGGCCTCACGGTGCTGACGCGCAACGAGGTGGCGGGCGCGCGGCTCGGGGGCACCGTCCTCTGGACCTGGCCCGCCCACGTCGCGCTCCCCGACTTCCGCTTCGAAGATGCCCGCGTGGCGGTGGTGGCCTACGGCGCGCCGGCCCGGCTCATCGCCCGGGAAATTCGCGCCCGCGGCGGCACGCCGGTGCGGCTGGGCCCCCGCTGGCTCATCGCCCAGGCCCGCAGACAGCGGCAGCTCTGGGCCTCGGCGCGCTGAAGGGCGGGGCGGAGTGCCCCGAGCCCCAGCTCGACGTCGCGCCGCGTCATCACCGCTGTTACTGCACGGCGGTGAATCCGGTGCAGGCGTCGTCCGAGGTGCAGTCCCCAGCGCAGGCCCAGGCGTCTTCTCCGGAGAAGCTGGTGGGTGTCCTGGGGGCGCTGACCGCGCTGGGGCCGCTGTCCATCGACGCCTACCTCCCGGGGTTGCCCACCATCGAGCGGGAGCTGGGCGTGGCTGCCGGCGCCGGCGCGGTGACGTTGTCGTCGTACTTCCTCGGTCTGGCGGGCGCGCAGCTGGTGTGGGGCGCGGTGGCCGACCGGGTCGGTCGCCGGCCGCCGCTGTTGGGCGGGCTCCTCCTGTACGCGCTGGGCAGCGTGCTGTGCGGCGTGGCCACCTCGCTGCCGATGCTGGTGGGCGCGCGGCTGGTGCAGGGAGTGGGCGGCGCGGCGAGCATGGTGGTGACCCGCACCCTGGTGCGCGACCTCTGGAGCGGCGCCGACATCGCCCGGGTGATGTCGCTCATCATGCTGGTGATGGGCGTGGCGCCGGTGCTGGCGCCGCCGCTGGGTGGGCTGCTGCTGGAGTTCGCCAGCTGGCGCGCCGTCTTCGCGTTGCTGGCGCTGGCCGGGGTGGTGCTGGCGGTGGTGGCCACGCGGGCCATCCCCGAGACGAAGCCCGCGCACGCGCCGGAGTCGCTGCGGGTGGTGCTGCGCACGCTGCTGGCCGACCGTCGCTTCGTGGCCTTCTCGCTGGCCACCGGGGCGGCGCAGGCGGGCATGTTCTCGTACATCTCCGGCTCGCCCGACGTGCTCATCGCGCAGCTGGGCGCGTCGCCGTTGGCCTACTCCCTGTGCTTCGGGCTCAACGCTGCGGGCCTCATCGCCATGAGCCAGTGGAACCGCGCGATGCTGCGCCGCCGCGCCCCGGAGCGCATCGCCGCGGCGGCCCTGGCGGGGGTGGTGGTGGCCGGCGTGGGGCTGGTGGCGGTGGTGCGCTGGGCGCCCTCGCTGCTGGCGGTGGAGGCGCTGCTCTTCTTCTACATCTCGCTGCAGGGGCTGGTGTTCGCCAACCTGGTGGCGCTGGCGATGGACGCGCACGCGCGGCGCGCGGGGCTGGCCTCGGCCACCATGGGCTCGCTGCAGTTCGCGCTCTCGGCGGCCGCCAGCGGAGCGGTGGCCGCGCTCGCCAACGGCACGCCGTTGCCCATGGCGGCGATGATGATGGCGTGCGCGGTGCTGGCCTTCGCGTTGTTGGTGGTGGGTCGCCGCTTCGCGCCGTAGCCCGCGGGCGCGCTTTTTTTCGCTATACGGCGTCCCGGAGATGAACACCTTCGGGCAGCTCTTCCGCGTCACCACCTTCGGTGAGAGTCACGGGCCGGCGCTGGGCGCGGTCATCGACGGGTGTCCCGCCGGGGTGCCGCTGGAGGTGGCGCAGGTGCAGGCGGCGCTCGACCGCCGCCGCCCCGGCCAGTCGGCCGTCACCACCGCGCGCGCCGAGGCCGACCGGGTGGAGCTCCTCTCGGGCGTGTACGAGGGCAAGACGCTGGGCACGCCCATCGCCGCGGTGGTGCGCAACACCGACGCCCGCAGTCAGGACTACGCGAAGCTGCAGACGGAGGACCGGCCAGGGCACGCCGACCGCGTGTGGCGCGAGCGCTTCGTGCATCGCGACGTGCGCGGCGGTGGGCGCACCAGCGGCCGCGAGACGTTGAGCCGGGTCATCGGCGGCGCGGTGGCCGAGGCGCTGCTGGCGCGGGAGCTGCCCGGGCTGCGCACCGTGGGCTGGGTCTCGCAGGTGGGGCCGCTGGTGTTGCCGCTGCCCGCAGCGCCGGTGACGCGCGCGCAGGTCGACGCCCAGCGCACGCGGTGCCCCGACGCGGCGCTGCACGCGCAGATGGACGCGCTGATGCTTGAGGCGAAGGCGCAGGGCGACAGCCTGGGCGGGGTCATCACCGTGCGCGTCGACGGGCTGCCGGTGGGCGTGGGCGAGCCGGTGTTCGGCAAGCTGAAGGCGCGGCTGGCCGACGCGGTGGCCGGCATCGGCGCGGTGACCGGCGTGGTGTGGGGCCCGGAGGACCTCGAGGCGCGGCTCCGGCTGCCGGGCTCCCGCTTCCACACCAGCCCGGACGTGTACGGCGGCGTGCAGGGTGGGTTGTCGAACGGGGAGCCGCTGGTGCTGCGGGTGCTGTTCAAGCCGCCGGCCACGCTGAAGGACCTCGCGAAGGCCGGGCGCCACGACCCCTGCATCCTCCCCCGCGCGGTGCCGGTGGTGGAGGCCATGGTGTCGCTGGTGCTGGCGGACCTCTGGCTGCACGTGCTGGCGAGGCCGCATCGCGCGTGACGCCCGGCGCCTACAGGCCGGTGGTGGACTTCTCCGACCGCTTCGAGGTGCTGGCCGCCGCGCGCCTCGCGGGGCCGGTGCTGGCCATCGTCGACGCGCGGGTGCTGCGGCTCCACCGGCACGTGGGGCGGGCGCTGGCCGCGGCCGGCGCCACGGTGTTGCCGCTGCGCGCGGGCGAGTCGGCGAAGTCGCTGCGCACCGTGGAGCGGCTGACCACGAAGGCCCTGACCTCGCCCCGCGCGGTGACGCTGCTGGCCATCGGCGGCGGCACGGTGGGCGACGTGGCCTGCGTCTTCGCGCACACCTTCAAGCGCGGCGTGCGCCGCTTCATCCAGGTGCCCAGCACGCTGTTGGCGGCCGTCGACTCCAGCGTGGGCGGCAAGGGCGCGGTGAACGTCGGCGGCGCGAAGAACGTGCTGGGCGTCTTCCACTTCGCCGACGAGAGCTGGCTGTGTGACGAACTCTTCGGCACGCTGACGGAGGCGCAGCGCCGCGAGGGGCGACTGGAGGCGTGGAAGATGGCGGTGACGCTCAGCGCGCCCACCTTCCGCGCCTGGTGTCGCCGTCCGCCGGACGACGCCGAGCTGATTCGCGTCTCGCGCCGGCTGAAGGACGCGCTGGTGAAGCGCGACCCCTGGGAGACGAAGGGCCTGCGGGTGGCGCTCAACTTCGGCCACACCTTCGGGCACGTCATCGAGAGCCTCTCGGGCTTCAA
>CALNBU010000181.1 GCA_937875615.1 uncultured Archangium sp. | reverse complement strand
GGCAGGCGCTGGTGGGCGGCGGCTACGCGCTGTTCTTCCACCACGCCACGGCCAACGTGGGCGTCGACCAGACCGACGCGGGCGTGGCCAGCCAGTGGTGGAAGAGCTGCGATGAAGCGCTGGCGCGGCAGCTGGGCCCGGCGGCCGCCAGCGACGCCGAAATCGACAACGTGCGCGCCTTCTTCGCCACCAGCGGGGTGCAGGTGAGCGAGCTCTACGCCAGCGAGTTCTGCCGGGCCCGACAGACGGCGGAGGGCTTCGGGCTGGCGGCGCCGGCCATCGGGTTGCCGTCGCTCAACCTCCACGTCTACCCGGAGGCGATGCGCTGCGGCGACGCGCTGTCCTCGCTCAACGCGCAGCCCGCGGCGGGGACCAACATCGTCTACGTGGGCCACGCGCAGTACCAGCAGCCCTGCCCCAACCTGGACGGCCTGGTGCCGGGCCAGGCGGCCATCTACAAACCGCAGCTGGGCGCGCCCACGCGCTTCGTGGGGCACGTCAACAGCGCCGGCTGGGCGCAGCTTCCGTAGCGTTAGAAGTCCTCGAGCTCCGCCAGCCGCTGCTCCAGGTCGGCCTGCAGGCTCAGGTCCCGCTGGCCGTGCGGCGTCTCCAGCGCCTGCCGCCACGCCGTCTTCGCCTCCTCGCGCGCGCCGCCGCCGAGGTGCGCGTCACCCAGGGCCACCCACGCCGCGGCGTAGCCGGGGTCGAGGCGGGTGGCCGCGGCGAGGGCCTCGGCGGCCTCGCTCCAGCGCTGCTCGTCGACCAGCAGGCGGCCCAGCGAGAAGTGCCCCATGGGGCTGTCGGGGAACTGCGTCACCATCTGCCGGAACAGCGTCTCGCGGTCGCTCATGCGCGTTTTCGACTATTACCCTGAAACGTGAATCGCCACGTCCTCCTGCTCGCGTGCTGTGCGCTGCCGGCCTGTAGAAAAGAAGCGGCCCCGCCCCGCCCCGCCGCGGCGCCCACCGAGGGGCAGCGCGAAGGCGTCTTCCACGCCGTGGGCTGCGGCGACGTCACCGCGGAGTGGGCCGGCAGCAGCGACGAGCTCCCGCAGCAGGACGCGCCGAAGTCCTGGGGCGCGGAGTCGCTGGCCTTCCGCTTCGCGGACGGGGCGCTCCGGCACTTCCGCCCGGCGGGGCAGCTCTTCTTCAGCGACTGGAGCTTCGAGCCCTTCTCGCCCGACTGCGCCCACGTGGCGCTGTTGGTCGACCATTACGGCCCGCTGCACGTGGTGCCCGTCACCGCGCTGCGCGCCTACCTCGAGGGCGCCGCCGCGCCGGTGGTGGTGACCGCGCCCGCCCAAACCGAGGCGGCGGTGTACTCGGCGGTGCGGTGGCGCGCGCCCGACGCGCTGGACTTCACCGCCACCTGCTGCGGCAGCCCCCAGCGGCTGCACGCCCGCCTCGGCGCCTCGGGCTGGGAGGTCCGTCCATGAGTTTCGACGCCCGCGCCTTCGCCGAGCGCTCCCGCACCGCCGGCCGCGCCCTGCTGCGTGCCTCCACCCGGCAGAAGGACGCCGCGCTGTCCGCCATGGCCGCGGCGCTGCGCGCGCAGGCGCCCCGCATCCTCGCCGAGAACGCGCTGGACCTCGCCGACGCCCGCGCCGCGGGAAAGAACGAGGCCTTCCTCGACCGCCTCTCGCTCGACGCGCGGCGGGTGGAGGCCATGGCCGCCGCCGTGGACGCGGTGCGCGCGCTGCCGGACCCGGTGGGCGAGGTGACGGAGCGCTGGCAGCGCCCCAACGGCCTGCGGGTGCGCAAGGAGCGCCTGCCGCTGGGCGTGGTTCTGATGATTTACGAGGCGCGGCCCAACGTGACGTCGGACGCCGCGGCGCTGTGCCTCAAGTCGGGCAACGCCGCCCTGCTGCGCGGCGGGAGCGAGGCGCTGCGCAGCAATCGGGCCATCGAGGGCGCGCTGCGGGAAGGGCTCGCCGCCGCGGGTCTCCCGGAAGACGCGGTCAGCCTGGTGCCCACCGCCGACCGCGCCTCGATGCTGGAGCTGCTCAAGCTCGACGGCCTCATCGACCTCTGCATCCCGCGCGGCGGCGAGGGGCTCATCCGCTTCGTGGTGGAGCACGCGCGCGTGCCGGTGGTGAAGCACTACCAGGGCGTCTGCCACGTCTACGTCGAGCGGACCGCGGACCTGGACATGGCCGAGGCGCTCATCGTCAACGCCAAGGCCTCGCGGCCGGGGGTGTGCAACGCCGCGGAGTGCCTGCTGGTGGACGAGGCGGTGGCGGACACCTTCCTCCCGCGGGCCGCCGCCGCGCTGAAGGCGAAGGGCGTCGAGCTGCGCGGCGATGCGCCGACGCGCGCGCGCATCGACGCCGTGCCCGCCAGCGACGACGACTACGGCCGGGAGTTTCTCGAGCTGATTCTGGCGGTGAAGGTGGTGCGGGGCTTCGACGAGGCGCTGGCGCACATCGCGCGCTACGGCAGCGAGCACACCGAGGCCATCGTCACCGGCGACGCCGCGCTGGCGGCCCGCTTCACCCGCGAGGTGACGGCCTCGGCGGTGATGGTGAACGCCTCCACGCGCTTCAACGACGGCGGTGAGCTGGGCCTGGGCGCGGAGGTGGGCATCTCCACCAGCCGGCTCCACGCCTTCGGGCCCATGGGCCTCAAGGAGCTGACGGCGCAGAAGTACGTGGTGGAGGGCGAAGGCCAGGTGCGCTGAGGCCTCAGCGGCAGGCGGCCTTGCACTGCGCGTTCTTCACTTCGCAGGACTTCATGCACGCCAGAATCTGCTGGCCGTCGGTGGTGCCGTCGGAGCAGGGCTTCATGCACTCCGAGGCCTGCACGTTGCACTTCGTCTGACACTGGGTGGCCGCGGGCGTCGGCGGAGGCGCGGGCGCCGGCTGCGCGAGGGCCTGGAGGCCCACCGTCACCACCGCCAGAGAAAGCAGCCGCCGCATGAACGCCACCGACGGGCGGGTCGCGGCGGTCTTCACCGGCTCACGCATAGGCGGCGTCCACCGCGCGCTGGATGTCGCGCAGCAGCTGCTCGGCCGCGGCGAAGCGGGTGTAGAGCTGCTGGACGCGGGCCCACGCCTCGCGGTCTTCTCGTGGCGCCACGGCGGCGGCACGCGCTGCCTCCAGCGCCGCCTCCAGCTCGTGTGTCACCTGCACCACCAACCTGCGCGCCTCGGCGAGCTTCTCTTCATTCATGCGGAGTCTCAGCGTACACGGTCCACTGGCGGACGGGCACCGGGGCGGGCAACGCCTTCGTCCGGAACTCCAACTCGGCCGGGCGGCCCTGGCTGGTGACGTACTCTGCGACACCTGGCGCCAGCCAGGTGGTCTCGCTCATCGCCACCTGCCACGACTCCGCGAGGGCCTGCAGCTTGGCGGCGAGGTTGACGGTGTGGCCGAAGTAGTCGACGCCGGTGTTCAGCTTCACCGCGATGCACGGCCCGGTGTTGAGCGAGATGCGCAGCCGGGTGCCGGCGTCGGGGCCCGAGGGCGGGAAGCGCGCGTGGATGCCGGCCGAGGCCTTCACCGCGTCGAGCGCGCTGCTGAAGGTGGCCATCACCGCGTCGCCGATGGTCTTCACCACCGCGCCGCGGTGCTTGGCCACTTCGGCGAAGACCTCGTCGAAGTGCCGGCGCACCTCGGCGAAGGCTGCGGGGTCGCCGCGCTCGGCGTACATCGCGGTGCTGCCCACGATGTCGGTGAAGAGAATCGTCTGCTCGCCCACCGCCAGCTGCACGTCGGTGGCGAGGTAGTCTTCGCTGAAGAGGTCGCGGTACTCCTGCAGCGAGAAGAGCTGGGCGGGGCGCAGCGCGAGGTCGCTCCAGCGCGAGCCCTCCAGCACCACCCGCAGCGGCGCCTGGCCGGGGTTGTGGAAGCGCAGCGAGCCGCCCGGCTGCAGCGCGAGGCGCTGGGCCTGTCCGGGCGTCCAGGTCGCCTCGGAGGGCGCGGCCTCATTCACCTCCAGCAGGCTGTAGTCGCGGGAGGCGTGCGCCCGCACCCGGTAGGTGCCCGGCGCCAGCTCCGGCCGCAGCGTCAGCGTGGCCTGCGCCGCCACCTCGTGCTGCGCCCGGATGTGCGCCTTGAGCGCGGGCTCGGCGCTGCAGAAGGTGCGGCGCTCCACGGCGCGGATGGAGGGGTGGACGTGGAAGCTGATTTCCACCGACTCCGGGCTGCGGCTGTCGAAGTCGATTTCGCACAGCTGGCAGGCGCCCTTGGCGGTGAGCGTGCCCAGCTCGCCGAAGTTCTCCGCCGGGCCGCGGCAGTGCGGGCAGATGAGGTCCCAGGAAATCTGCAGCGCGCCGCTTCGGGTGAGGTGCAGCGCGGCCCGCAACAAGGTGGTCTCGTCGACGCCCCACACCGCCGCCCGCTCCTTCACCTGAATGCGCACCAGGTCCGCCTCGTCGCCGGTCTCCACCCAGCGCAGGAGGCGGTCCACCACGTCGGCGTCCACGCCGTGGGCCCTGGTCTCTTCGCCGGCGCGCCGCAGCCGGACGCGGGCCTCGTCGGGCAGCGGGGCCACGTCCGGGGCGGGCATGCGGGCGGCCTTCGCGGCGGCGTACTGCGCGGCGAGCTCGGCGTAGATGCGGGCGAAGTCCTTCTGCATGGCGCCGAAGCCCAGCTTCAGCACCGCGCGCCCGAGCAGGTGCCGGGGCACCGCGCCGAAGTACACGTTGACGCGCGTCGACTCCGGGCCCAGCGGTTGAAAGGTGAAGACGCCCCACACCGCCCGAGAGAAGCCGTGGGTGTAGTCGCGCAGTGACTCGATGTACTGGCCGGCCACCCAGTTCCACGGCACCTCGCGCCACTCGTGCCAGAGGCCGCCGGGCCGGGAGGTGCCCCACAGCTCGCCGTTCTCCCGCGGCGCGAAGTGCATCTGCGCCACTCCCAGGGCGCGGTTCATGCGGGAGCTGTCGGCCACCAGCGGCCACAGCTGGGCCACGGGCATGGCCACCTCGAAGTGCCAGAGGAACTCCACCCGCGCCGCGTTGGCGTAGCGCGCTGGCCACGGGTGTGCGGAGAGCAGCTGCGCCAGCGTGGGCGGCGGCGGGGCGGTCATGGTGGCCCGCGAGTATGCGTCAAGTCGCCGCGGGCCGGGCCGCCAACTTGCCTCAGGGCACGCCGGGGCAGGTCGGCATCTGCGGGCACCCGTTGCGGCGGTTGCGCGGCAGGCTGACCCAGCAGCTCTCGACGTCGACGAAGGTGTTGCTGGTCACGAAGTCGACGGCGTCGCCGCGCCAGCCCTCGACGATGCCGTAGCGCGGGCTGTGCTCGATGCGGGTGTTGACGATGAACTGGCTCGCCGGCTGCGCATCCCAGCCGGTGATGGTGACCGCCGCCTCGTCGCCCGCGCTGCCGCCGACGCCGCAGCTCGCGCTCGCGTACCCCGTGCCGCCGCCCGCGTACGCAATCACGGCGTGCTCGATGCGCGAGGCGGGAGTGGCGATGCCGTTGAAGACCAACCCGCCCCAGTCTCCGGCCGCCGGCGTCGCCGCCGCCGAGGTGAAGACGATGGGCTTCTCCGGGGTGCCCACCGCGTGCAGCGAGCCGAGCGCGAGGTCTCCATCGCCCGTCGCGCTGCTGGTGCCGGCCATCTGCAGGTTCTTGTCCGGGTCGAAGCGCAGCGTCACGCCGGGGGCGATGATGAGCGTGCCGCTGAAGTCGGTGTTGCCGTCGTAGCCGACGCGGAGGTTGGACGTCACATGGTACGGCAGTCCGCGGTCGCGAATCGTCACCTCGCCCTTTATCTGGTCGACGCCGTAGCCGCCGCGCTCGAGCACGAACTCATCCAGCGCGTTGCCGGTGTAGACGCCGGTGGGGATGGTGCCGACCGCGCGCGCCCACACCCGAAGTGGCGCGCTGGCGCTGCCGGTGACCACCAGGTCGTGGGAGTCGTCGCTGAAGCCCGCGTTGCCCTCGAGGTGCACGCCGACGCCGGCGGAGTCGCGCACCGTGACGTGAACGACGCGCGTCGTCTGGCTGGCCACGTC
>CALNBU010000180.1 GCA_937875615.1 uncultured Archangium sp. | reverse complement strand
GTGGCCCTTGGCCTTGAGCCCGCCGGAGGGGTTGACCGGCAGCCGGCCGTCCATCTCCGTCACGCCCTCGGCGATGACCCGCGCCTCGTAGCCGCGGCGCGTGGCCCACCCCAGGTACAGCGTCACCAGCTCGCGCACCCACGCCGCGGAGGCCACGTCGTCGTTGGCGGCCTGCACCTCCAGCCACGCGTCGTCGACCTCCCGCGCGCCGCCCGCCGCCACCCGCGCCTCCGCCAGCCGCACCTCCCGCGCCGCCTCCTCCACCGCACGTATGGCCGAGGCCAGCTGGAGCTCGCCCTTCGCGTCGCGGGCGCGGCGCCGCGCCACCTGACACAGCTCCCTCAACCGGTCGAGCTCGCCCAGCTGCGCGTCGAGGCCGCGGTAGCTGCGCAGCACCGCCGCCGCCTTCTCGCCGTCGTCCCAGAAGCCGGGCGCCTGGCTGAGCGCCAGCAGCTCCCGCCGCCGCTGCTCGAGCTCCGGCCGCTTCGCCGCCGAGGCCACGCCCGCGGCCCGCCCCACCAGGGCCTCCGCCTCCTGCACCAGCGCGACCCGGTCGAGCCGCTTCTTCGTCACCTGCGCCCCGGAGCCCGGCAGCTGGGCCTGCGCCGTCACCTCGCGCGCCACCTTCGGCTCGGCCACCGCGTGCACCGCGCCCTTGTGCGCCACCACCTTCACCGGCGTGCCGGGCGGCAGCGGGCGACGGGCTATCTCCACCGCCAGCGCCGCCGTCAGCGTCTTCTCGATTTCACGTTGGAGGAAGCGCGCGCCGTGCGTCGGTGAGTAGCCGCGGTCGACCAGCAGCTCCACCACCTCCGGCGCCACCTCCACGTCGAGCTGCCGGGCGCGGATGCCTTCCCGCTCGAGCACCCGCCCCACCTCGCGCTGCGCGATGCGGCGGATTTCCACCTTCCCCAACGGGCGGAAGTGACACAGCCCATCGAAGCGGTTGAGGAACTCCGGCCGGAAGGTGCCGGCGATGCGCCGGTCGATTTCAGCCAGCAGCTCGTCGTCGCCCCGGCGCCCGAGGAAGCCGATGGGCTCGGAGCGGTACACCTCGGCGCCCACGTTCGAGGTGCAGACGATGAGCGTGTTGTTGCAGGGCACCGTCTCGCCGGCGGCGTTGATGAAGGCGCCCTCGTCGAACAGCTGCAGGAAGCGGTCGTGGCAGCGGCCGTGGGCCTTCTCGAACTCGTCGAGCAGCAGCACGGTGAAGACGCGCCCGTCGAGCAGCCGCGTCAGCTCCCCGCGCTTGCCCGAGAGCGTCTGCGCCCAGGCGTTGCCGAACAACACCTGCTCGTCGCCGAAGTCCGAGTAGTCGGCCATGTTGAGCCGCACCAGGCGCTCGGCGGAGCCGAAGAGGTACTCGGCCAGCAGCTTGGCCAGGTGCGTCTTGCCCACCCCGGTGGGCCCCGCGAAGAGGAACACGCCCAGCGGGCGACGCGGATCATTGAGGCCCGCCTTGAGCAGCGCGACGGAGCGCAGCACCGCCGCCACCGCGTCGGTCTGCCCCAGCAGGCGGCTGCCGAAGAAGCGGCCCACCTCGTCGAGGTCGAGGGCCAGCGCGTCGTCGGCCATGAAGCGCGGCAGGCGCGTGGCGCTGCAGAAGCGGGCCAGCACGTCTTCTCCGGTGACGCGCTCCTTCGCCGCGCCCGCGGCCTCCGTCACCGTCTCGCGCAGCAGCTCGATGGCCTTGCGCGGGAGCCGCTGCGCGAGGAGGAACTTCACCGACAGCCGCAGCGCCAGGTCGCAGGCGGCGGGCTCGATGGGCAGCCCCTGCTCCACCTCCAGCTCTTCGGCCACGCGGCCCAGAATCCAGCGGGCGCGCTCCAGCGAGGGCTCGTTCACCACGAAGAGATGGAGCTTCTCGGCCAAGGCCTCGTCGCTGCGCAGCAGCTCGCTGGCGGCGCGGCCGTCGGTCTCGAAGATGAAGCGGGTGCGGCCGCCGCGCAGGGCGCGAATCAGCACCGGCACCAACGACGAGCCACGCACCGGCCCCACGTCGCGCAGGAAGAGGATGCTGTTGACGGGCAGCGCCTCGAGGAACTCCTCCAGCAGCTCGGCCGCCGCCTTGGGCGTGGAGGTGCGCGCGAAGATGCCGGCGGCGCTGATCTCCAGCACCCGCGCGTCCTTGAGGCCCTCGGGCACGTTGCCCTGGAAGATGCGCCGGGCCAGCTCCTGGACAATGGCGCTCTTGCCGACGCCGGCGTCACCGGCCAGCAGCGGCGCCTTGCCGCCGCGGGTCAGCAGCGTCGCCAGCTCGGCGGCCTGCTGCTCCACGCCGTAACCCTCGGGCAGCGCGCGCGCGGTGGCCAGCGCGGTGAGGTCGCGCTCCACCAGGCTCTGCGCCGGCTCACGGCTGCTCTGCTTCGTCTTTCTGGCCATACGGGTGCGCGCGGCACGCTACGCGCGAAACGGGACGCAGGGCGGGCGAAATGCTGACGCGAGGCCCCTGACACAGCGCGGTGACAACCAGAACGCTTGATGTTGACCGGCTCCTGAGACAAGCGAGAGTCCTCCGTCTTCTTCCCTCGCATCAGGACTTCGTACATGAGCTCACGCACCACCTGGCTCCGCGCGGCACTCGTCGCCGCTTCGCTTCTTTCACTCACCGCGTGTCCCGAAGAACCGACCTCTGACGGAGGGACCGGTGGTGGCGCAGTCGGTGGTGGCGCAGGCGGCGGCGCAGTCGGTGGTGGCGCAGGCGGCGGCGCGGTCGGTGGT
>CALNBU010000179.1 GCA_937875615.1 uncultured Archangium sp. | reverse complement strand
CGGGGGCAGCGCCTCGGTGGGCGTGGCCAGCTTCGAGCCCGTCGGCAGCGGCAAGGACCAGCCGCAGGTCAGCTTCGGAGGGCTGGTGCGGGAGGCCTCCGCGGCGCTCACCCGGGCGCAGGCCGCCGGCGGCAACCGCTACGACGCGCCCGAGGTGCCGAAGCCGCGGAAGAACCGCATCTCGCTGGCGTAGGGCCTCACAGCACCTTGCCGGGGTTGAGCAACCCCTGCGGGTCGAAGAGCTGCTTGAGGCCGCGCATCAGCGTCAGCTCCGTCGGCGTGCGCGAGAAGTGCAGGAAGTCACGCTTGAGCAACCCCACGCCGTGCTCGGCGCTGATGCTCCCCGCGTGCCGCTGCACCAGCGCGAACATGTCGGCGTCTGCCTCGTGGGTGCGCGCGAGGAAGTCGTCCTTCGTCAGCGTGTCGGGCTTCATGATGTTGACGTGCAGGTTGCCGTCGCCGATGTGCCCGAAGAGGCACAGCTCCCAGCCCGGGTAGCGCGACGCCAGCAGCGCTTCGAGCTCGCCGCAGAAGGCGTACAGGGCGGCCAGCGGCAGGGCGAGGTCGTTCTTGTGCGGCAGGCCCGTCGCGGACAGCGACTCGCTGATGCCCTCGCGCAGCGTCCACAGCGCGCGCCGTTGGCCGTCGTCCGCGGCCAGGGTGCCGTCTTTGACCAGCCCCTGCTCGAAGAGGCCCGCCAGCCACGCGTCGAGCTCCTTCGCCGCTTCGACCTCCAGCAGCACGTAGTGGGAATACGTCGCCTCGAAGGGCGGCCGGACGCCGCGGTGCTTCTCCAGCCGGGCGCAGCAGGCGTCGGTGAAGAACTCGAAGGCCATGGTGGTGAAGGGCCCGCGCCGCGCCGCTTCGAAGAGCCGCAGCACGCTCTCCAGTGAGTCGAGCGCGAAGAGGAAGACGTCGACCTGCCCCGGCAGCCGAGTCAGCTTGAGCGTCGCCTCGGTGATGACGCCGAGGATGCCCTCGGAGCCGATGAAGAGCTGGCGGAGGTCGACGCCGGTGTTGTTCTTCTCGAGCGCGCCGTTGAGCTGCAGCACCTCGCCCTGCATGGTGACCACGGTGAGGCCCAGCACCCACTGGCGGGTGAGGCCGTAGCGGATGACGCGCACGCCGCCGGCGTTGGTGGCGATGTTGCCGCCCACCTGGCTGCTGCCCTTCGAGGCGAAGTCCACCGGCCAGAACAACCCCGCCTCCGCGCAGTGCTGGTGCACCGCCTCGGTGATGGCGCCGGCCTGCACGCGCACGGTGCTGCCGAGCTCGTCCACGGGATCC
>CALNBU010000178.1 GCA_937875615.1 uncultured Archangium sp. | reverse complement strand
CACGAGCTGCTGGAGGACTGCGGCGCGGCGAACGTGGCGAAGCGCGCGCCCACCGCCTACCCCACCTACTCGGCGGAGACGGTGCTGGCGCTCAAGCCGGACCTGGTGGTGGACGCGTCAGACCTGCACGAGGGCCGCGCCGAGCTGGAGAAGCTGGGCCCGCTGCGGCGGATGAAGTGGGTGACGCTCCCCACGAAGGACCTGCTGCGCCCGGGGCCGGCGCTGACGCGCGCGCTGCCCTCGCTGTGCGCGCTGGTGCGGTGACGAGGCCGCCGGGAAAAACGGCGAGCGGGAGGTCCCCCGGGTGTGTCAGAGCGCCTGGCATGAGACCATCGAAGTCAGACGTGTGGACGGCCGCGGAGCGCACGGTGTTGGCCGGCCTGCGGAGCCCCCGGCACATCCAGGCCTTCCTCGACACGCTCCCGTACTCGGCGGAGCCCATCTACCGCTCGCCGCGCAGCGTGCTGCGCGACCGCAAGGCGCACTGCTTCGACGGCGCGATGCTGGCCGCCGCGGGGCTGGAGCGCCTCGGGTTTCCTCCCCTGCTGCTCGACCTGCGCGCGGTGCGCGACGATGACCACGTGCTGGCGGTCTTCCGCGTCGACGGCTGCTGGGGCGCGCTGGGGAAGTCGAACTTCGTCGGGCTCCGCGGGCGCGACCCGGTGTACCGCTCGCTGCGGGAGCTGGCGATGTCGTACTTCGAGGCGTACTTCAACCTCGAGCGCGTGCGCTCGCTGCGCAGCGTCTCGAAGCCGGTGAAGCTGTCGGCCTTCGAGGCGCACCGCTGGCGCACCGAAGACGGCGCGATGGACGCCATCGCCGACGCGCTCGACGCCGCGCCGCACGAGGCCCTGGTGACGCCCGCGCAGGTGCGCCGCCTGTGGCCGGTCGACGAGCGCACCTGGGCGGGGCACACCGTGGGCACCGACTTCGCAGGCGCCTTCAAGCCCCGCTGAAGGCGTGCGCGCGCGGCGTCACGCGTCGTAGAGCGCGTCGATGTACGAGGCCATCAGGTCGCCCACCAGGCCCTTGAAGGGCAGCGATGAGGCCAGCCCGTACACCGGCGCCATGCCCTCGCTGGTGGGCGGGCTGTGGCGCACGGCCTCCACGGAGGCGCGCAGGTCTTCGAGGAAGCGCTGCGCCACGCCGGGCTGGGTGTGTCGCAGCGTCACGCAGAGGTGCACCGCGGCCGGCTTCTGCAGCCCGTTGAGGCTCCAGCCGCGCTTCGTCATCTCGTCCAGCACCCGGTACACGTCGAAGGTGTCGGAGGTGAAGGCGATGACCCACAGCGGGTCTCCGATGACGCGCAGCCCGTCGATGGCGGCGACGCCCTCGCGCAGCTGCTTCGCGCACGTCAGCACCTCGCGGGTGGCCCGGACGTAGCCCTCGTGGCCGAGGTGCACCATGGTGGCCCAGGCCTGCGCGATGAGCGCGCCGGGGCGGCTGCCGGCGAAGCCCGGGGTGGCGTACAGCCCGCCGCTCCACTCGGGAGAGATGAAGTACTGGAAGCGCCGCAGCGCCCGGCTCCGGTACAGCACCACCGAGGTGCCCTTGGCCGCGTAGCCGAACTTGTGCGTGTCGCAGGACATGGAGGTGACGCCCGGCAGCGAGAAGTCGAAGCGCGGCACCGGGAAGCCCGCCTCCGGCGCGAAGGCGAGGATGAACCCACCCAGGCAGGCGTCGGTGTGGAAGCCCACGCCCCGCTTGAGCGCGTACGAGGAGAGCGCCTCGATGTCGTCCATCACCCCGTGGGGGAACGAGACGGCCGAGCCCACCATCACCAGGGTGTCGCCGTTGACGGCGGCCTTCATCTTCGCCACGTCGGCGCGCCCGTCGGGCTGCACCGGCACGCGGATGAGCTCCACGTCGAGGGTGTGGGCGGCCTTGTCGAAGGCGGGGTGCGCCGAGGCAGGCGCGACGATGTTCCCGTGCCGGATGCCCCGCGCGCGGCCCGCGTCGCGGTAGGTCTTCATGGCCAGCATGATGCTCTCGGTGCCGCCCGATGACAGCGTCCCCACCACCGCGCGCGCGTCGTCGGCCCCGGGGTCTCCTCCCAGCAGCCGCGCGGTGAAGTTGACCAGGTCGGCCTCGAAGCGCGCCACGCTGGGCCACACGTCGGCGTGCAGCGGGTTGGCCTGCGAGTACAGCGCGTAGACGCGGTTGAGGAAGTCGAGGTGCTGCGCGTCGCCGTGGTACACGCCGCCCGACACCCGCCCGTCGCGCCAGGCCGGCGCCTCGCGGGTGGCCATGGCCTCCAGCGTCGAGAGCAGCTCGGCCTCGCCGCGGCCCTCGCGGGGCAGGGCGTCGAAGGCCAGCTCCGTGGGCCGGTGCTTCCGCACCGAGTCCTTGAGCGACTCGGCCACCTTGCGCTTCTCTTCCCGCACCATCGGGCCCACCACGGGCAGCTTCTCCAGCACGCGCTCCAGCCTGGTGGCCACGCCGGGAGGGAGGTGCTGCAACAGCTTCGGAATCTGCATGGGGTGCCCCTTTCGCGTCAGGCGAAGCGATGGCTCATCGCCCGCCGGTGTTTGAACTCGAGGAGAAACTGCTCGAAGCGCTCGTCGTAGAGCGCCCGGCGCGCGGCGTCCGGCTCCCAGGTGCGGGCGATGGGCACCGCCGCGGGCACGTCGCTCCACGTCAGCTTCCCCAGCGCCACCAGCGCCTGCAGCCCGGCGCCGCGCGCGTTGGCCGCCTGCGGCGCCTCTACCTGTCGCACCGGCCGCCCCAGCACGTCGGCGTGCACCTGGCACCACAGCCCCGAGCGCGCGCCGCCCCCCACCACCGTCACCTCGGCCAGCGGGCGCCCGAGGTTGGCCTCGAGGTGCACCTGCAGCCAGCGGGTGTTGAGGGCCACGCCCTCCAGCACCGCGCGGAAGAGGTGCCGCTGGTCGTGCTCGAGCGAGAGGTGCGAGAAGCCGCCGCGCACGCGCCCGTCGTCGATGGGGGAGCGCTCGCCGTGCAGCCAGGGAAGGAAGAGGAGCCCCTCGGCGCCGGCCGGCGCCTCCGCGGCCAGCGCCAGGGCGCGGGCGAAGGCCTCGGGGTCGCGCTGCGCCAGCAGCCGCTCCACCACGTGCTTGAGCGCGCCGGCGGCGGTCTCCTGCTCGTTGGCGAAGAGGTAGCGCCCCGGGATGGCCGAGGGGATGGAGGCCATGTTGTGCGCGAGGTCGGACTTCTTGAAGGGCACGTGCGCCAGCAGCCAGGAGGAGGTGCCGAGGCAGAGGTGCGCGCGGTAGTCGTCGACGGTGCCGGCGCCCAGCGCGGCCATGTGCATGTCGGCGCCGCCGGTGGCCACCTGCACCGCGGAGGAGAGGCCGAGCGCGGCGGCGGCCTCGGAGGTGAGCGGGCCGAGGAGCGACGAGGACGGCACCAGCTCCGGCATCTTCGCACGGTCCAGCTCCGCGAGGCGGAGGAGCCCGTCGTCGTAGCGGATGTGGTGGATGTCGCGGTTGTCCGTCACCCAGTGGGCGGCGATGGAGTCGAAGCTGGCCACCGCGCGCCCGGTGAGGCGGAAGTTGACCCAGTCCTTCGGCTCGAGAAACACCCTGGCGGCGTCCCAGGTGGCGCGCTCGTGGCGTCGGAGCCAGGCGAGGTGGCCCACCGGGTCTTTCCCCGACAGCGTGGGGAGCCCGCCCGTCTTGCGAATCCAGGTCAACGCCTTGAAGACGCCGTACCCGTCGACGCGGGGGAAGCCGCCGCACAGGCGCTGCGCCTCGTCGCGTCCGCGGGCGTCCATCCAGATGAGGGCGGGCCGCAACACCTGGCCTTCGGCGCCCACGGCCACGGTGCCCGCCCACTGCGACGAGAGCGCCACGCCGCGCACGTCGGCGGCCCGGGCGAGGCCCCGGCCCCACAGCGCGGGCAGCAGCGCGACGTCGAGGGGGACCGTCTCGGAGTCGAGCAGCGCCCCGTCAGACGACAGCACCGCGGCCTTGAGGCCGGAGGTGCCGAGGTCGAAGGCGAGGACGGTGCTCATGCGGCGGCGTCAATAGCAGCTCGCCGGAGGCGCCACGACTCGGATGCTCAGGGCTTGAAGCACACGCCGTTGAAGCCCGGCGGCCGGTGGCAGTAGGCGCCGGTGGGGCACTGCTTGGAGGTGGTGCACGCGGGGGCGGAGACGAGGCTGCTGCACACGCCCTCCTGCGCGTCGAGGGCCTTCGCGCAGGTCAACCCGCCGCACACGTCGGAGGAGACGCACAGCTTGCCTTCGGGCTCGGGTGGCGCGGCCGGGCCGCTCGAGGTGGTGGCACAGCCCGTGAGGCACAGGAGGAGCAGGGTCAGTCGCATGGCGGGCGCACGTAGCACCTCTTCTCCACCGCGACACGAAACCCGCGGGCCCCCCGGGGCGAAGATGCAGCATGCGCATCCGCTCCGCTCCGCCCGCCGCCCCCCTCGCTCCGGCACCCGCCGCCTCCGCCACGTTGCGGCGGGGCGCGAAGGGAGAAGCAGTGAAGGCGCTGCAGCAGTCGCTGGCCCGGGCCGGCTTCGACCCCGGCGCCATCGACGGCGCCTTTGGTCCCAACACC
>CALNBU010000177.1 GCA_937875615.1 uncultured Archangium sp. | reverse complement strand
AAGGCCGCGCCAGCCTCCAGCTTCGAGGCCGCCGGCGCCCGGCCGCCGGGCCCCATCCGCCCGCCGCCGTTTCGTGACGCCTCGGTGCTGCAGCGCGCGGTGGCGCTCTCGAAGCTGTCGCAGGTGCTGGAGGCGGGCGGTCAGCGGAGCGAGCGCGCGGGCACCATCCCCGGCTCCATCGTCATCGAGGACGCGGCCGACGTGAACGACCCCCGCGACCTCGAAGGCCGCCGCGCGGAAGACGCGCAGCGGTTGCTCGAAGAGAATCAGGCGTTGGAGGCCGCGGAGGTGGCGAAGCTCCCCGCCGCCGAGCGCGCTCGCTACGAGGCGGTGAAGGCCGCGCTGACCACGGCGCCCGGAGACCCGGTGGCGGCGCTGGCGCTCCAGAAGCTGCTGTTCCAGGGGAAGCTGAGCGGTGAGCTGTTGACGCAGCTCGAGGGGCTCACCACGCAGGAGCTCGCCGAGGGCATCGACCGCCAGCAGTTGCTCGCCGACGTGGTGCAGGAGGTGGCCACGCCGGAGTCCATCAACCAGCGGAACCGCGGCACCTGCGCGGCCACCGCGTCGGAGATTCAGCTCATCCAGAGCGACTCCGCCGAGTACGTGCGTCTGGTGGCGGGGCTCGCCACGCCCGGGGGCACGGTCACCACGCGCGGCGGCGATGTCCTCTCGCGGGAGGAGGGTGTGTTGACCGACGCCACCGGTCGCTCGCTGTCGCAGCGGTTGCTGGCGCCGGCGCTGATGGAGCTGGCCAACGGCCGCGCCGACTACAACAACGCCGACGACAAGCACCACGGCGGCGGCCTCGATGGGCGGAGCGGGTTGACCGCGGCGCAGGTCGACGTGATTCTGGAGTCGCTCTACGACCGTGACTTCGCCTTCATGAACACCGGCTCCGCGGCCGAGAAGGAGGCGGGCGTCGACTTCGTGCTCGATGAGGTCGCCGCGGGACGCTCGGTGTTGGTGGGCCTCGACTGGGGCACCGGCGGGCACAAGGTCCTGGTGGTGGGGACCACCTCGCGCGACGGTCAGGACTACGTGCGGGTCATCAACCCGTGGGGTCAGGAGGAGCTCATCCCCACCGAGGCGTTCGAGCAGCGGCTGCGCAACGTGAACTACGACCCCAACGCGCCGTAGGTGCGGCTGCTTCTTCGCTTGCTTCAGGTGACGCCCGCGTGTTGAACGCCTCCGCTCTATGGCTGACGAAGCAGGCGTCGAGCAGAAGCTCTACAACGAGCGCGCGGACAAGGCGAAGCAGCTGACCGCGCTGGGCATCAACCCGTGGGGCAATGGCTTCTCGCCCGACTCCCTGGCGGGGCCGCTGCTGGCGAAGTTCAAGGACGTCGAGAGCGCCACGCTGGAGGCGGACAAGCCCGGCCCCTTCACGCTGGCGGGCCGGGTGGTGTCCATCCGCGACTTCGGCAAGGGCGCCTTCGTGGTGCTGCAGGACCGCAGCGGCGCGCTGCAGCTCCACCTCAAGAAGGATGTGCTGGGCGACGAGGCCTTCAAGGTCTTCAAGCTGGTGGACCTCGCCGACTTCATCGGCGTGAAGGGCACGCTCTTCAAGTCGAAGAGCGGCGAGCTCACCCTGGCGGTCAGCGAGCTCCAGTTCCTCGGCAAGGCACTGCGGCCGCTGCCCGGCAAGTTCACCAAGGGCGACGACGAGGGCGCGAAGGCCTGGGCCGAGAGCCAGGCGCTGGCCGACGTCGAAGAGCGCTACCGCCGCCGCTACGTGGACCTGCTGTCGAACGCCCCGGTGCGGGAGACGTTCAAGCGCCGCACGAAGCTGGTGCAGTTCATCCGCCGGTTCCTCGACGAGCGCGACTTCCTCGAGGTCGAGACGCCGATGATGCACCCGTTGGTGACGGGCGCGGCGGCGCGGCCCTTCGTCACGCACCACAACACCTACGATCTCGACCTCTACATGCGCATCGCGCCGGAGCTCTACCTCAAGCGCCTGGTGGTGGGTGGCTTCGACCGGGTCTACGAGATCAACCGCAACTTCCGGAACGAGGGCGTCAGCACGCGCCACAACCCGGAGTTCACCATGCTGGAGTTCTACCAGGCGTGGGCCACCTACGAAGACCTGATGGACCTCACCGAGGCGCTCATCTCCGAGGCGGCGGTGGCGGTCACCGGGAGCGCGGTGGTGAAGTACGGCAGCCACACCATCGACTTCAAGAAGGGCTGGCCGCGCATCCCCATGACCGAGGCCATCAGCGAGAAGGTGAAGGACCTCACCGAGCGCGACTTCTCCGACGTCGACAAGCTGCGCGCGGTGGCGCTGCGCGGCGCTGAAGAGAAGGACCGCGCCTCCATCTCCACCATGAACCAGGGCGAGCTGGTGGGGACGCTCTTCGAGCAGCACGTCGAGGGGCAGCTCATTCAGCCCACCTTCATCACCCGCTTCCCGGTCGAGACCAGCCCGCTGGCGCGCCGCAACGATCTCAACCCGGCGGTGACCGACCGCTTCGAGCTGTTCTGCGTGGGCCGGGAGATCGCCAACGCCTTCTCGGAGCTGAATGACCCCATCGACCAGGCGCAGCGCTTCCAGGCGCAGCTCGACGCGAAGGGGCGCGGCCAGCAGGAGACGATGGACTACGACCACGACTACATCCGCGCGCTGGAGCACGGCCTGCCGCCCACCGCTGGCGAGGGCATCGGAATAGATCGTCTGGCGATGCTGTTGACCGACGCTCAGTCGATCCGCGACGTCATTCTCTTCCCCCTGCTCAAACCTCAACAGTGAGTGCCGCGCTGACAGCAGGTGCAGACGAGGCGGTGGGCAAGCTCCACCCCCGCATCGCCAACTTCGTCGGCTTCCACTGGGCCACCCTGGCGGCCTTCGGGTTCGGCCTGCTGCTGGCGGAGCTGGGCTTCATCGGCGCCTACCTGCTGGTGGTGGGCAAGGGCGCGATGCAGGGCACGGTGGTGCAGGGCGGGCTGCCCCCGTCCTCGGCGTTCCTGGTGGCCTTCGGGGTGGCGCTGTTCCTCTCGTTCACGGGCGGCTTCCTGGGTGCGGCGCACTCGCGGCGGCTGTCGACGCCAGAGTTCACCGTCGCCATCATCGCCTTCGGGATGCCGGTGCCGGCGGTGCTCACCGCGATGCACCTCAACGAGTATCTCTCGCTCAACCTGGGGTACCGGCTGGCGGAGATCTCCTTTCTCTCCTCGCTGCTGGGCGAGCAGCAGCCGGCGCTGGGCTACTGGCTGGTGGCGGTCGGGCTGTTCCTCACCATGTTCATCGGCAGCGCCATCGGCTTCGTGTCGACGGCGTCCGGGCGCCTCGACCTGCGCCTGTCGTACGAGCTCTTCATCGCCACCCGGCACGTGTCGGTGTTCCGCTGGAGGTTGTTGGCGGGCGTCTTCGGGGTGTTGATCTTCGGCGTCATCCCTCCGCTGTTGGCGAGCGCGGTCTTCAGCGCCTTCGCCCGGGTGGCCCGGCGCGCGGGCATCCGTCGCCTGGGTCAGCGCTCACCGCTCGCGGCGGCCGACGCCCTCAATCAGCTCAAGCTCAAGGAGCAGTCTCCCACGGCGCTGATGACCGCCATCTCCGTCGGCGGCACCGGCGTGGGGGTGATGGCGCTGGTCATCGTGCTCTCGGTGATGAGCGGCTTCGAGGCCGACCTGCAGAAGAAGATCCTCGGCACCAACTCCCACGGCATCGTCATGAAGTACGAGCCGGAGATGCCGGAGTACGAGGAGGTGCTCCCGAAGGTGCTGAAGGTGCGTGGCATCGCCGGCGCGACGCCGTTCATCCTCAACGAGGTGATGGTCTCCTCGGAGGGCAACATCTCCGGCTCGATGATCAAGGGCATCGACCCCGCGACGGTGGGCTCGGTGACCGACCTCCCCGAGTACGTGATGCCCGGCGGCAAGCTGGAGTGGCTCGAGAAGCCCGAGCTCATCACCCGCCGGCGCCTGGGGGGCTTCGACGAACGCCCGGCCACCCTCGACGAGAAGCGGCCTTCCATCCCCGACATCGAGCGGGATCCGCTGCTCGATCTCCCCGCGCCGGAGACGGTGGAGCAGGTGGTGCTGCCGGGCGTGATCGTGGGCCGGGAGCTGGCCGCCTCGCTGCGGGTGATGGTGGGCGACCGCGTCAACATCGTCTCTCCGCTCGGAGGTGAGCTGGGTCCGCAGGGGCCGATGCCGAGGAGCCGTCCCTTCCGCGTGGCGGGCATCTTCTACTCGGGCATGTACGAGTACGACTCCAAGTTCGTCTACATCCACCTCAAGGAGGCGCGGGAGTTCTTCGGCATCAAGGGCGCCAACGGCATCGAGGTGCGGGTGCGCAACGTGGACAACGCGCGCGGCACCATGCGCACGGTGCACGAGGCGCTCGAGGGCTACCCCTACCGCACCAAGGACTGGGGCGAGATGAACAAGAACCTCTTCGCGGCGCTGCGCCTCGAGAAGCTGGTGATGGGCATCATCCTCTCCATCATCACCATCGTCGCGGCGGGCCTCATCGTGGCCACCGTGGTGATGCTGGTGCTGGAGAAGCGCAAGGAGATAGCCGTGCTCAAGGCCCTGGGCGTGCCCGACGGGGGCATCGTGAAGATCTTCCTCGCCGAGGGGCTGCAGATAGGCGTGGCGGGCTCGGTGCTGGGCCTCATCGCGGGGCTGGCCTGGTGTGTCTTCATCGAGCGGGTGGGCATCAAGCTCGACCCGCAGGTCTATTACATCCCCGCGTTGCCGGTTCGCATCGAGCCCTTCCAGACGGCGGTCTCGGTGGTGATCGCGGTGCTGGTGACCTTCCTGGCCAGCATCTACCCGGCGCTCAAGGCCTCGCAGGTCGAGCCGGTCGACGGGCTGAAGGCGGAATAGATGAGCGCGTTCCTCGAGGTCGAAGACATCTACAAGTCGTACTTCCTCAACGGGAAGCGCATCGACGTGCTGCGCGCCGTCTCGGTGAAGGTCGAGAAGGGCGAGCTGGTGTCGCTGGTGGGGGCCTCGGGCTCGGGGAAGAGCACGTTCCTGCACGTGGTTGGGACGCTCGACATGCCCGCCGCCGGAGTGATGCGCTTCGAAGGGCGCTCGGTCTTCGACCTCAGCGACGCGGAGGTCGCGGAGTTCCGCAACCGCTCCATCGGCTTCGTCTTCCAGTCGCACTTCCTGCTCCCAGAGTTCACCGCTGAAGAGAACGTGGCCATGCCCGCGCTCTTCGCGCGACAGGATCGCAAGGCCGCCTTCCGCCGCGCGCGGTCGCTGCTGGAGCGGGTGGGGCTGGCGGCGCGGGCCGAGCACAAGCCAGGTGAGCTCTCGGGCGGCGAGTCACAGCGGGTGGCGCTGGCGCGTGCGCTGATGCTGGAGCCCGCGCTGCTGCTGGCCGACGAGCCCACCGGGAACCTCGACCCGGCCACCGGAGAGGGCATCCACACCCTGCTGCGCGAGGTGAACCGGGACCTGGGCATCACCGCCATCGTGGTGACGCACAATGAGGCACTGGCCCGCTCGATGCCGAGGCGCCTGCGCCTCAAGGACGGGCAGGTCTCTCACGATGGCTGAGCGCGCGGGCAGTTTTCGCTCGTATTGCGCGCCGCTTCGTACTTAATGCCCGCCGTTTTCTGCCCGTGAAATCGCGACGATTCGTCATTCTGCCGTGCGTGTTGGTGGCCCTCGTGGCCGCCGCGCCGTCCCACGCGCAGTTGCTCGACGACGTGCCGGTGGCCGAGCGGGACGACCTGGTCGATCGCATCATCGAGATCCGCGTCGAAGGGAACCGCCGCGTCGAGCAGGCCGCCATCGCCCGGGCGCTGAAGCAGAAGGTGGGCGAGGTGTTCGATGGCCGTCGCACCGCGGACGATCTCCGCGCGCTGTGGGCGCTCAAGTACTTCGATGATCTCCAGCTGCTGGTGCAGCGCACGCCGCAGGGCATCGCCTACGTGGTGCGGGTGGTCGAGAAGCCCTCGGTG
>CALNBU010000176.1 GCA_937875615.1 uncultured Archangium sp. | reverse complement strand
CGCCACCCGACCTGCTCACTTGATGGTGAACTCCACGCGCCGGTTGGCGTCGCGGCCCTTCGCGGTGGTGTTGGGTTCCGCCGGGTTCTCCTGCCCGAAGCCCAGCGCGGTGAGGCGCTCGGCGGCGACGCCCTTCTTGATGAGGTACTCGCGGACGGAGTCGGCGCGCGACTGCGAGAGCGCCTTGTTCTTCGCCTCGTTGCCGGTGTTGTCGGTGTGCCCTTCAATCTGCACCTGGGCGATTTCGCCGTGGGCCGAAAGCACATTGGCCAGGTTGTCGAGCAACCCGAAGCTGCGCTTCTGGATGCTCGCCCGGCCGGTGTCGAAGTACACCCGGTCGAGAATCTGCAGCTTCTTCTCGGTGATGACCACCAGCTGCTTCTTCGCCGCCGGGCAGCCCTGGTTCTCCTTCACCCCGGCCTCCTGCGGGCAGTTGTCCTCGTGGTTGGGCACGCCGTCGCCGTCGTCGTCCTTCGGCGGGCAGCCGCGCTCGCGGAGAATGCCGGCCTCCAGCGGGCACGCGTCGTCGACGTCGAGGATGCCGTCCTGGTCGTTGTCCGGGTCGGGCACGCCGTCTTCGTCCTGGAAGCCGTCCTTGTCTTCAGGCTCGGTGGGCGCCTGGTCGAGGCGGTCGACGATGCCATCGCCGTCGGTGTCCACGTCGGGGCAGCCGCCGTTCTCCGCCACGCCGGCCTCGTTCGGGCAGCGGTCGTCGACGTCGAGCACGCCGTCCTGGTCGTTGTCCGGGTCGGGCACGCCGTCTTCATCCTGGAAGCCGTCCCGGTCTTCGGGGTCGAGCGGCGCCTGGTCCTCGCCGTTGCGCACCCCGTCGCCGTCCTTGTCGAGCTCCGGGCAGTCGAGCGGCTCGTAGGGCTCGCCCTCGATGCAGGGCGGGCGCACCATGGGCTCGTTGCCGAAGGCCACGCCCAGGTACACGCGCGCCAGCGGCGTGGAGGGCTCGCCGCCGAAGCCGGGGCCCGCCGAGGCGAAGAACTCCACCGGACCCACCGGCACGCGCACGCCCAGCTGCGCCTCGATGCCCGCGCGCGCCGGCAACCCCACCGGCACGAAGCCCCGCAGGCTGAACTCGCCGCGAGGCCCGGTCTGGTTGACGGTGGACACGAAGAGGCCCGCCCAGAGCTGATGGCCGACGAGGTTGCCCGGCTGCCCCGCCTCGGGCGTGAAGGTCACCGGGCCGTAGTCCACGGTGTTGCGGAAGAGGAACCCTACCTCGACGCCGAACTGCCAGGCGTTGAAGACCTTGCCGAGCTGCACCCGCGGCGCCACCTCGAGGCCGGTGCCGAGGCCGATGTTGGTCTGCGCCTGCGTGGGCATGCCCACGGGGATGCCGATGCCCGCTCCGATGCCGAGCGAGATGGGCGCGTTGCGGCCCAGCAGCTGCGCCTTGAGGTTGACCCAGGGGTTGCCGAGGCCCGCGCCCGCCACCTGCAGCTCCGGCCCGCTGCGCTGGTAGAACATCACCGGCACGTTCACGCCGAGCTCCAACCAGTCGAAGAGACCGACCGCGCCGAAGACCTGCGCGCCCAGCCGGTCCGTCAACAGCGGCGCCACCGCGGTGCTCTGCGCCGTGCGGAAATTTCCGTAGGTATAGAAGAGCGAGAGCCCCGCGCGGAACTTGCCCTGCGGCAGGGTCTGCCCGTTCCCCACGATGAGCGAGCCGCGAGCCGAAGGGTCCAGCCACACCTGCTCGAGGTCTGACGTCGGGGCCTGTGCACCGGCTGCCGTCGCCAGCAACATCATGCTCAGCAATCTTCTTGTCATGTACCCTCCAGGAGAGGCGTGCGGCTGTAGTCAATGCGCGAACCGAGGGCAACCGCCTCTCGTTTTCACCACCTCACGGGTGCGCGTCTTCGTCGCCGTGCGCGAAGCGCAGCTCCAGCTGCTCGGCCTGCTTGCGACACGCCTCCAACGCCTCGAGCGCGCGGCGGTCCACGCCCCCGTCGAGGCCCGCGAACTGAGCGAGGCGACGGCACGCGGCGAGCTGCGCCTCGAGCTCCGGAGGCCGGCGGCCGTTGTCGCCCAGCGCCAGCGGCGTGCGCACCTTCACCCGGCCGTTGCGGATGACGCCCGCCAACCGCTGCGCCTCAGCGAAGTGCTTTGAATTGCTGCGGATTGAATCCAGGTCGACCAGCACCGGCTCGAACCTGGCGTCGTCGGGCCGGGCGCTCTGCGCCAGCAGCGCGCGGTGCGCCAGCTGCGCCCGGGCCAACGCCTCGGCGTCGTGGTCCCGGCACCCCGCCAGCAGCCCTGTGAGCAACACCAACCACACCACGGCCCGCATGCGACGCTCCCTGACGCAGCCACGCGACGACGGCGAGCCGTCATGCAGGTTGCATTGAAACCAAAATTATCTATTCCAGTTGATTTTTAGCGCTTCCCG
>CALNBU010000175.1 GCA_937875615.1 uncultured Archangium sp. | reverse complement strand
GCGCTGCGCTCGGGCCTGGCCAACGCGCTGACGCCAGCGGGCGCCGAGGCCCCGTCGCGCCGGGTGCCCATCACCGGCGACGTCGAGCTGTCCTTCAGGTACCCGCCGTACACCGGCCTCGAGCCGCGCACCCTGCCCTCGGTCACCGGCGACATCACCGCGCCGGTGGGCACGGAGGTCACCTACCGCACCCGCGCCGACCGCGACGTGCGCAGCGCGGCGCTGCTGCTGGGGAACACCCGGGTGCCGCTGGCGGTGGAGCAGAAGCGGCTGCTGTCCGGCAGCTTCGTGGTGGAGGACAGCGCCACCTTCCACGTGGCCTTCTACGAGGGCAAGCGGGTGGTGGCGCAGGGGCCCGACCAGTCGCTGGTGGCCCAGCCCGACCAGCCTCCGCAGGTGCGCCTGACGCAGCCCCTCGACGGGCTGGAGCTGATGCCCGAGAAACAGCAGGTGACGGTGGCCTGGGACGCCACCGACGACTACGGGCTGACGGGGCTGGAACTCGTCTACACCGTGGAGGGGGGCACCACCTCGCGGTTGCCGCTGCAGCGCGACGACGGCCGCGCCACGCGGGGCAGTCAGGTGTGGGACCTGGCGGAGCTCCGGCTGCGCGAGGGGCAGGTGGTGAGCTACCACCTCGAGGCGAAGGACAACGACGCGCTGAAGGGGCCCAAGACGGGCAGCTCCGCGCGGCAGACGCTGCGGCTCTACAGCGACGCCGAGCACCGCGCCGACGCCCTGCGCAAGGCCGAGGCCCTGTGGGGGCGGCTCATCGACCACCTCGCCGACCGCATGAAGTCGCCCGACCGGCCCAACCCCTCACCGGTCGACGCCGCGCTGGTGGCCCGGCCGGTGGACGACCGCGGCGCGCAGCTGGCCGGGGACTTCACGCTGCTGGTCGATGAGCTGCGCGAGCAGCGCGCGCCGCCGCCGGAGCTGCTGGCCGCGCTGTTGAACATCTCGGGAGAGCTGCGCACCGACGTGGCGCAGGTCGCCACCTCGCGGCGGCTCCTGTTGACGCTGGCGGGCCGCCTCGCGCCCACGCCGGGGCGCACCACGCTCCGCGACAACCGCGACGGCACCCTGACCAGGCAGCTCGGCCGGCAGCTCTCGCTGGCGCTGGCCGACGACATCGCGCACACCGAGAAGAACGTGCTGTACCTCGAGGCGCTGCTCGACCGCGCGCGCCTCGACGCGATTCGGGAGATGGCGCAGCAGCTCCGCCAGGACCGGCAGGAGCTCTCGCGGCTGGTGGAGGCCTTCTCGCAGGCGCCGACCCCGGAGGTGCAGCAGCGGCTGCTCGACCAGATGCAGGCGCTCAAGGCGCGCATGAGCGAGCTGCAGCAGCGCATGCAGGAGATGACGAAGGGCCTGCGCGACGACTTCGTCAACGCCGAGGCGCTGCAGCAGCTCCAGCAGGAGTTCGGCCTCCACGACGCGCTCGATGAGGTCGAGAAGCTGATTCGTGAGGGCAAGTCGGAGGAGGCGCTCAAGAAGATGCAGGAGCTCTCCATGCAGCTCGACGAGTTCCTCGAGAGCCTCGACGACGCCGCCGAGGAGTCCGACCAGCAGGGCGACCCGGAGCTGGTGCGCCAGTACCAGGAGTTCCAGGACAAGCTGGAGCAGGCGGTGGGGAAGCAGGAGCAGCTGGCGGACCGCACCCGCGCCCTGCGCGACAAGGCCCGGGCCCAGCAGCGCGACCGCATCGCGCGCCAGGGCGAGGCGCTCAAGAAGGAGCTCCAGGCGAAGCTGGCGGAGCTGGAGTCGAGCTGGTCGCGCCTGGGGTACCGCTTCGAGGAGCAGCGGAAGGGCGCGCTGCAGGCCCGCGAGAACGTGGCGCAGGCGCTGGAGGCCAGCGACTTCGACCTCGCCTCGGAGGCCGCCGACGAGCTGGAGCAGGCCGCGCAGGCCATGGCGGAGAACGCCGACGCCCAGCGGCGGAACGACGAGCTGTTCCAGAACCCCGCGGAGGCGCGCCGCGAGTCGAAGCAGGCCAGCGAGCGCCTGGAGCGCGACGCCCAGCGCGCCGGCGAGGTGGCGCAGAAGCTGCGCGCGCTCTTCCCGCAGCCCGGCCAGGGGATGAGCGAAGGTGAACGCCAGCAGCTGAGTGAGCTGTCCCGGCAGCAGCGCCAGCTCCAGCAGCAGGCGCAGGACCTCCAGCAGCGCATGGAGCAGATTGGCGAGCGCGCGCCGGTGTTCAGCGAGGCGCAGCAGGCCCAGCTCAAGCAGGCGGGCGAGAAGATGCAGGGCGCGGCCGACCGGCTCGCGGGCCGCGACGCCAACCGGGGCTACGGCGAGCAGCAGGGCGCGATGCAGTCGCTGCAGGAGCTCCAGCGCGCCATGGAGCAGGCGCAGGGCAAGCGCGGCAAGGGCGGGCTGCCCATGCCGGCCATGCAGCCGGGCACCGGCCGGGGCGCGCGCGGGTCCCGCGATGAGAAGGTGGTCATCCCCGAGGAGGACCCCAACAACGCCTCGAGGGACCTCCGCAAGGATCTGATGGACGCCATGAAGCAGCTCGGCCCCGACCGCTACCGGGAGCAGACGCGCAAGTACTACGAGTCAGGGCCCTAACCCCAAGTACTAAGAGGAGCTGGTCAAGTGAGGTGGCTCGGGCTGCTGCTGGTGGTCGCCGCGCCGGCCTGGGCGCAGGACGAGCCCTCGCTCCCGGAGCTCAAGGGTGAGGCGCGCGCCCGCCTGCAGAACCTCGACCAGCACCTGGAGGACTGGGACCTCGAGGGGGCGAAGCGCGAGCTGGCGGCGCTGGAGGCCATCGCTCCCGCCGACGTCGCGCCGGTGGCCTACTACCGTGGCCGGGTGGCCTTCGAAGAGGGGCGCTACGAAGACGCGGTGGCGCAGTTCAAGCTGGCCGGCCTCTCTGACCGGCCCGGCGGCTGGGTGCGGCTGGCGAACGAGACACAGGGCATCGTGGGGTCCATGCAGGTCGCCGAGAGCGCGCACTTCGTGGTGCGCTACCCGGCCGGCCGCGACGCGGTGCTGGTGCCCTGGGCGCTGGAGGCGCTGGAGGCCGCGCACGCCGCCATGCTGCGCGACCTGGGCTACGCGCCGCCGGGCAAGACGCGGGTGGAGTTCGTCAGCTCCGCGGCCGAGCTGGCCACCGTCTCCACCCTGTCGCGCGACGCCATCCGCACCACCGGCACCATCGCCATCTGCAAGTTCAACAAGCTGATGGTGACCAGCCCGCGCTCGGTGTTGCAGGGCTACGAGTGGCTCGACACCCTCAGCCACGAGTACGTCCACCTGGTGGTGTCGAAGAAGAGCCGCAACACCGTGCCCATCTGGATGCACGAGGGCCTCGCCAAGTACCTCGAGTCGCGCTGGCGCGGTCGCAGCAGCCGCGACATGTCGCCCTCCACCCTCGCCCTGCTGGGCAGCCGGGTGCGCAGCAACCAGCTGGTGCCCTTCGAGAAGATGCACCCCTCGATGGCGCTGCTGCCCACCGCCGAGGACGCGGCCACCGCCTTCGCCGAGGTGTACTTCGCGCTCAAGCTCATCGACGCCGAGGGCGGGCCGAGGGCGCTGGAGCGCCTGCTGACGACCATGGCCTCCGGGGTGAGCGACCGCGCGGCGGTGGAGCAGGTGATGAAGCGCCGCTGGCCGGAGTTCGAGCGCGCGTGGATGGCCTCGCTCCGGAACCAGCCCTACCCGAAGGGGCTCATCCCGCCGTCGTCGCACGAGCGCAAGCAGCTCACCGACGGCAGCCAGCCCCGGAAGAAGGGCCGCGAGGTGTCCTTCGGCGACTTCCACGAGGTGAAGGAGACCGACGCCCGCCGCGCCGCGCACCTGGGCGAGCTCATGCGCGAGCGCCGGCACATGACCGTCGCCGCCGAGTTCTACGGGCGCGCGCACAAGCTGGTGGGCGACCGCTACGAGAGCGTGTCGAACAAGTACGCGCTGACGTTGCTCGAGCTGGAGCGCTTCGAAGAGGCGGCGAAGGTGCTCGAGGGCAGCCTCGCGCTGCACCCCGGCTCGGTGTCGACCAACGTGCACCTCGGGCGCATCTACCTGCGCGGGCGCCGGTGGCAGGCGGCGAAGGACGCCTACCTCGAGGCGCTCTCCGTCAACCCCTTCGACCCGGAGATTGCGGTGGGCCTCAGCGCCGCCGCCGCCGCCCTGGGCGACGCCGCGCTCCAGACCCGCGCGCTGGAGATGGCGAAGACGCTGCTGGAGGTAGACGACGCCGCGCTGGCGGGCGTGGTGGCGGCCTTCACGCGCGCCCCCGAGACGGCCTTCGTCGACCTCGACGAGCCGGACGGCGGCTGACGTCACGCGCGGCGCCTGTGTAGCCCTCAGGCCGACATTCATCTTCCGCAGGTGGTGCCCTATGCTTCACATCACATGCGCGCGAGGGCTGTGATGGATGGTGTGGCGCTGACCGGATTCCCGGCGGCGCGCGCGCGAATTCCCAACGAGTCACCGAGGAGACGGACATGTCACTTCCGCAGCGGGTGAAGCACTTCTACGAGCGCGTTTCGGTGGAGCGCGAGGGCGCGCTGGTGCTGCTGCCCGAGCTCTATGCCGACGACGTGCGCTTCGTGAACCCGGTGGTGGACAAGCGGGGCCTGCAGAACTTCATCGAGCAGTGGCACCTGGCGTTCAAGAAGTACAAGGTCTTCGAGTTCAAGAACGTGGAGGTGACCGGCGACGACACGCTCTTCAGCCTCACCTACTCCATGGACCTCCGCTTCTCCTTCGGGCCCATCTTCAAGTCAGACATGGCGACCGACTGCCACGCGCGGGAGGGCAAGGTCTTCTTCTGCCGCGACTACTTCGATCCGCTCGGCTCGGTGGTGGCCCCCTTCCCGCTGCTCGACAAGTTGTACCGGGCCATCTTCTCGCACCTGGTGGCCTGACATGTCGCTGCCAGAGCGAAGCGTCGACGGTTGCTACCACCCGGCCACCGAGGCTGAGCTGTGCGCGCTCGTCGCCGAGGCGCACCGGAACGGGTGGCAGCTGCGGGTGATGGGCAGCAGCCACTCGGTGTGGCGCGCCATCGTCACCGACCACTTCGACGGGCCGCGCACCCCGGCGGGCGAGGTGGCGGTGGTGCTCGACCGCTACACCCGGGTCTTCGAGGCGCGCGAAGACCCGGCGCGGCCGGGAGAGAAGCTGGTGGAGGTGCAGGCCGGGTGTCACGTGGGCATCTCTCCGCGGCGGCCGGCGCAGGCGCGGGTCATCGAGCAGCCCGCGGACAGCGACATCTACGAGCCCTCGCCGTGGCACGACGGCAGCTGGGAAAAGAGCCTCACCTCCATTCTCCACCACCGCGACGGGCTGGCGCTGCCCGACCTGGGCGGCATCTCGCACCAGACGGTGGCCGGCTTTCTGTCCACGGGCTCCGCGGGCGGCACGGTGAAGTGGAGCGTGCACGAGGCCATCGTGGCCCTGCGGGTCATCGACGGCACCGGCCAGGCGAAGACCCTGACCATCGACGGCGACGACCCCGACTGGTTCCGCGCGGCCGGGGTGGGCCTCGGCCTGTGCGGCGTCATCAGCACCGTCACCTTCAGGGTGGTGCCCACCTTCGACGTGGTGGGCCGCGAAGCGGCGAGCACGGTGATGAAGTCGCCCGACTGTGACTTCTACGCCAACCGGCCCCACGAGCGGCTGCCGTCGCTGGAGCAGTTCCTCCTCGACACCGACTACGTGCGCATCATGTGGTGGCCGCAGTACGACTTCGACCGCCTCGTCACCTGGCAGGCCACGCGCGCGCCCTTCGAGCCCCGGCGCGACATCGAGCCCTACCGCGAGATAGCCCGCTTCCCCATCGCCTCCCAGGTGGGCATCTCCGTCATCTACACGTTGATGGCCTACATGGAGGACCCGAGCCGGGCGCTGGGCGAGCTGACCCGGCTGCGCAAGGCGGTGCGGCGCGGAGAGCACCCCGGCCTCGTCGAGTGGCTGCGGAAGTGGGCGCCGCCACCGGACCCCGCGCAGCCCTACCCGCCGCAGGAGAAGAACCCGTGGCTGTCGGCCTTCCTCGAGTTCCTCAAGGGAGACCGGCACAGCCCGGTGACGCTGGGCGCGGCGTGGATTCGCCTGGTGGAGCTGTTCGTCACCGGCACCGACGAGGTGCTGGCCACGGTGGTGCAACTGCCGTTCTTCTCGCCGCTCATGCGGGCCCTGGGGCAGCTGATTCCCGCCAACATCTCCACGCTCTACGCGTTGTTCATCGAGACTGGCCCCGGCGGCGCGCCGAAGGTGCAGCACTTCGCCGACCGCGGCTTCCTCGGCCTGCCGATGGACAACCAGATGGACGACATCATCCTCCCCACCTGGTTCACCGAGCTGTGGGTGCCCTTCACGCCGGGCGACGGCCGCGTGCAGCAGACCATCGCCACGCTGCGGAAGCACTTCGACGCCGACGGGACGCCGCAGGGCGCCTACGAGGCCACCGGCGCCTTCGCCTTCGAGCTCTACGCCGGCCGCAAGGACGAGACCTTCTTCCTGAGCCCGGCCACCGGCCAGCACGTGTTCCGCGTGGACGCCTTCTGGTTCGCGAAGAACCCCGCCGACCCCGTCACCACGTTCTTCCCGAAGCTGTGGAACGTGTTGGAGCCGCTGGGCTTCCGTCTGCACTGGGGGAAATTTCTTCCCCAGCCAAACTCATCGAATCCGCTCACCGCGCGCTACCCGGAGTGGCTGCGATGGAAAGCCGTGCGCGAGCGCGTAGACCCTGCCAATGTATTCCTCACGTCGTATTGGAAGCAGCACCTTGGTCTGTAGATGAGTGCAAACCCTCAACAGAAGCTGTGGTTCGACGTCGTCATCGACGGCGTTTTCAACAAGGGTCTGGGCGACCGCCTCACCGACTCCCTGCGCACCGAGCTGAAGGCCCTGGGAATGGACCTCTCCCGGCTCGCCCCCGCGTACCCCATGGACACCGTGCACCGGGCGCTGCAGGCGGCGCACCGCCACCTCTTCCCCGAGCTGAGCGAGGCGGAGGCCCTGCGTGAGCTGGGGCGCCTCTCGGTGCGCGGCTACTTCGACACCTTCGTGGGCAAGGCGGCGGTGGGGATGATCCGCCTCATCGGCGTGCGGCGGTCCCTGCTGCGGCTCCACACCACCTGGCGCTCCGGCAACAACTACGTCGAGACCACCACCAGCATCCTCGGCCCCACCTGCATCGAAATCTCCATCAACGACACCAGCGGCATGCCCACCTTCTGGGAAGGCCTGCTGGTGGAGGGCGCGAACATCGCGCACGCCAAGAACCTCCGCACCACGCTGCTCCCCGCGCCCAATCCGCCCGCGCAGACCTACCGGGTGGAGTGGACCGACTGACGCTGGCCCGCGAAGACAACACCCTGGCATCCATTCACCAGCCGTGACGCGCCCGGCGGAGCGCTTGGTGCTTCATGCTGCGGACATGTCGCCTGGTCCCTCCATCGAAGTCCGCAACCTCCAGTTCGACCTCTCGGAGGTGCCGCAGCACTGGCACCCGCGCGGCGTCGGCCCCACCGTCTTCTGGGACGAGCTCTCGGTCTTCTTCCCCGTGGGCGAGGCCTTCTTCGTCAGGTCGGTGCGTCACTACCTCCCGCAGCTGACGGACCCCGGGCTGAAGGCCGAGGTGGCCGCCTTCGGCGCCCAGGAGGGTTTCCACGCGCGCGAGCACCTCGCCTACAACCAGCGCCTCGCGCGGTGGTACCCCGTGGCGACGCTGGAGCGGCTCTTCCCCATCTTCCTGTTGTGGGTGGCCTCGAAGTTGAGCCCCCGCCGGCAGCTGGCCATCACCTGCGCGCTCGAGCACTTCACCTCGCTGATGGGCGAGCACATCCTCTCCACGCCCAGCCTGCTGGAGGGCGTGCACCCGCAGATGGCGGCGCTCTGGCGCTGGCACGCGGTGGAGGAGAACGAGCACCGCGCGGTGGCCTTCGACGTCTACCGCGCGGTGGGCGGGACCTGGTTCGAGCGCTGCCGGGTGATGCTGCTGGTGAGCGTCTTCTTCTGGGGGGCCGCGGCGCTCAACACCGTGGTGTTCATGGCGAAGAGCGGCGCGCTGTTCTCGGTGCGCGCGTGGTGGGCGCTGCTCTCGACGGTGCTCTTCGGGCGCGACGCCCTGGCGCGCGTGATGGTGGGGCCGTGGCTCGACTACTTCCGCCGCGACTTCCACCCCCTGGACCGCGGCGGCGAGGCGCTCATCGAGGCCTGGAAGCGCACGCAGCCCGCGGGCACCTGACGTCACCCGGCGCTGAGGTGGGCGATGAACTTGCGCATGGTGCGCTCGTGCACCGCGGCCTGGGTGGCGCGGTAGGCGAAGAAGGGGAGCGCCGGCTCGTAGCCGATGAGCGCGGTCACGGCGGTGCCGTCGAGCAGCACGCGGAACTCGAAGCGCCCGACGGGGCGCGCGGCGAGTGAGCCCGCGGCGATTTCGAACCAGGCGCAGGCGTCGTCGCTGCGCCCGGGGACATGGCGCAGCACCAGCGCCCGCACGCCGCCGGTGTACAGGGTCCAGGTCTCGTTGAGCCGCGTCACCCGGGTGGCGGGAAAGGACGACGGCAGCCACTCGAAGTGCGCCCGCGCCAGCTGCAGGGCGTCCCAGCCCGCGGGCAGAGGGAAGCGCTGCACCGAGCAGGTGGGCCAGCGCGGAGTGTCGCGGCCGGGGGCCTCGCCGCTCCAGGCCGAGGGAGGCGGAGGCGCCGCGCCCTCTACCAGCGCGTGCAGGGACTCCACCGGGTCCGGCCCGCCGCCGCGCAGCACCGAGAGCGACACGCCGCAGCGCTCCAGCAGCGCGGTGCGCACGTCGTCGTCGCCGCACTCGAAGTGCACCACGCGGTGGGCGCCCACCAGCTTCGCCGCCCGGCCCACGGAGTCGGCCAGCAGGGCGTCGAGGTGCGGCTTCGGCGCCGTCTTGAGCCGCGTCTGACGCCCGCGCGCCGAGGCCAACATCACCACCACCTCGGCGCCCGCGAGCGCCAGCTCCGCCTCGGGGCGCGCGGTGAGGTCGAAGTCGGCCGTCAACCGCACCTCGTGCTGCGCGCCGAGGCGCGCCTGGAGCTGCCGCGCCAGCGGCCCGTGACCTGCGATGACGACACGCGACATGCCCACGGCTCTAGCGCACTTGCCCCGCGGGCCAGCGCCTTTCGTCAGGGGCTGGAGCGGTCGCGCCGCTGGGCGCGCTGCAGTTGCCCGAGGAGGAACGTGCGGGGGTCGAGGCCCGCCGCCGCCAGCTGCTGGGGAATGAAGGAGGCCCTGGTCAGCCCGGGCAGGGTGTTGATTTCGAGGAGGTAGAGGCCGTCGGCGGCCAGAATCATGTCGGTGCGCGAGTAGCCGAAGCAGCCCACCGCCGCGTGCGTGAGCAGCGCGAGGGCCTGCGCCGCCCGGCGCTCGTCATCGGAGATGGGGGCTGGCGTCAGCTCCTCGGCGTTGCGGCCCAGGTACTTGCCCTCGTAGTCGAAGGCCCCGTCGTTGAGCAGCCGCACCTCGGACACCGGCAGCGCCGTCGCGCCGTCGTCTCCGTTCACCACTCCGACCGTCAGCTCCCGCCCGGCGATGAAGACCTCCGCGAGGTACGGCAGCCGCACCCGGGCCAGCGCCTTCGCCGCGTCGGCCACGTCGGCTGGGCTCCGCAGGTGGAAGAGCCCGTGGCTGGAGCCGTCGGCGCGCGGCTTGAGCACCCAGCGCGGCGCCGTGTCCAGCAGCGCCGTCAGCGCCTGCGTGAGCTGGGCCTCGTCGCCCACCTCCAGCAGCCGTGAGGCGGCGACCTTCGCGCCCTTCGCGGCCGCCAGCTTCAGGGTGCGCACCTTGTCGAAGGCGGTGGCGCTGGCCTCGCTGCCGGAGCCGGTGAAGGCCAGGCCCCGCGCCTCGAGGCGCCGCTGCGTCACGCCGTTCTCTCCGTCGCCGCCGTGCAGCGCGAGCAGGAAGGTCGCCCCCCGGGCCTCGGGGGCGTCGAGGGCGGCGTCGAGGGAGGGCCAGGTGGCCGCCACGCCGGGCTCGAAGGCCTTCATGAAGACGTCGCGGTGCGCGGCGAGGGTGTCGCGGGGCGTGACGAAGACCGGACCGTCGGGTGAGAGGAACCAACACCGGGCGTCGGGCAACAGCGCGCTGACGTTCTGTGCGGAGGCCACGGAGACCAGGCGCTCGCTGGAGGCGCCGCCGAAGAGAATCACGGGAGACATGCGCGCGCGACCCTACGCTACTTCGCTACTTCCAGCGGAGCGCCTCGATGACCTGCAGCGGCCCGCCGCACGTCACCTCGTGGCAGGCCCGGCAGCCGTCCACCACCGCGTCGTAGGTGCGCCGCGAGGGCGAGGCGTCGAAGGCCTTCACCGCCGCCAGGTAGTTGATGGCCAGGCCGTCGTAGGTCTGGTCGCGGTCGCTCGCGGTGGTGGGCCACGCGCAGCGCAGCTGCCGGTGCGACGGGAAGCGCGGCGCGAGGTGGCCCTCCTGCTCCATCGTCTGCCGAGCGGCCTCCCAGTCGGCGACGAAGCGGCGCATCAGCGCCGCCAGCTCGGAGTCGCCGTTGGGGTTGCGGACCGACGGCAGCAGGTGGCCGGGAGACCCGGGGACACCTTCCACCAGCGGCGTGGCCAGCGTGCAGTCGGGCACCTCGGGCGGCGGCGGCTCGTTGGCGAGGTCATTCACGTGGTGGACGGGGGTGCCGCGCACGCCCTCCGGGCGGTCCCGGGTGGAGATGCTCCACACGTCGAGGGTCGGGTCCTGGTCGGCGTTGCCCACGCAGGCCACCGTCAGCTCGCAGTCGGGGCAGGTGCCCTCCAGGCCCAGGGTGTCGCGCACCGACGGCGGCAGGCCCGTCAACAGCTCCTCCAGCACCACGCCGCGGGTGCGGGTGTCGGGGCCGTAGCCGACGCTGGTGCGCAGCGGCGGTGAGGGCAGCTCGTCGCGGCGGGTCAGCGGCCCCTCGCGGGAGAAGAGGTAGAGGTAGCGGTTGCCGGGCTGCGGGGCGAAGCCCACCTCGGCGGGGTGCACCGAGTAGCGGCGGTGCTGCGCGTAGAAGGTGGTCTCGAGCGCGATGATGCTGCGCAGCCGCGCCCGGCACTCGTGGTCGCGCGGCGGGCCCTTGACGAGGTTGCACCCGGTCAGGCCCAGCACCAGCGAGAGCCACAGCGCCCGCATGTCAGGTGCCCGGCAGCAGGGTCATCTCCTGCGAGAAGTCTTCGGAGAAGAACTCCAGCGTCAGCGCGCCCCCCAGCCGGACCTTGGCGCCGGGCTTGAGCAGCGCCTCTTCACCGCGCGCCACCGGGCGCCCGTCGAGCTCGGTGGTGGAGTTGGACACGCTGCGCAGCAGGAAGCCGTCGGAGCGCCGCAGCAGCTCGAAGTGCCAGCGGCTGATGCGGCCCTGCAGGTTGGGGTCGGACAGCGAGATGACCACGTCGTTGGCGGTCACCCCGTCCTGCTCGCGCAGGCGCCCGAAGCGGATGACGTCCAGCGTAGGCAGGCGCACCTCGCTGCCGTCGTCGAAGCGCACCAGTGAGGGGAACCGGCTGGCGTCGAGCCAGTCGAGGGTGAAGAGTTCCTGCGGTCGCTCCACGCCCTTGAGCTCCACCGCGCGCTGCCGGTGACTGCGCAGGCGCAGCTCCACGTCGGCCAGCTCGACGTGCGCCGCCTGCGAGAGCCTGATTTCGCCCGGCCCCGCCGCGCCCGCCACCCGGCTGCAGAAGTTCACCGCGTCCCCGGACACCTGCTGCCCGTCGGTCAACACCGGCCCTACGTGGAGGCCGACGCGCACGTGCAGGCGGTGGTCCTGGGCGCGGTTGTCGTTGTCGCGCACGATGGCGCGCTGCAGCTGCACCATGGCGCGCGCTGCGGAGGTGGTGCTCTCGAAGCAGAGGAAGGCGCCGTCGCCGGCGGTGTCCACCACCCGGCCGCCCTCGGGGGTGATGGCCGACTGGAGCAGGTCGAAGTGCCGCTGCTGCAGCTTGCGGCCGGCCTCGTCGCCGAAGCGGGCGAAGTAGGGCGTGCTGCCCACCACGTCGGAGAACACCAGCGCCAGCCGCTTCTCGAAGCGCCGCACGATGGCCTTCGAGAGCACGTCCTGCAGGCGGATGAGCTCCGTCATCGACAGGGAGTCGGCCAGGGTCTCGAGCTCTTTCACGTCAGCCAATGTCTGCGTCACCTCGCCGCTGACAGCGCGCGCACGCGCTCCGCCAGGTTGTTGCTGAACAGGCGGTAGATTTTTGCTGCCGCCGCCGGGGTATTGAAGAGGTACTGCGTGAAGGCCTCGCGCGAGATGAACAGCGCCTTGACCGCGGAGCGCGCGGTGACCCGCGCCGAGGTGGGGCCGTCGAGCAACAGGGAGATTTCCCCCACGTAGCCGCCCACGCCCAGGGTGTTGAGCAGCCGGGCCTCGGCGCCGCTGCCGCCGTACACCTCGACCTGCCCGTCG